>NZ_JBJNRJ010000110.1:0-2305 GCF_046233715.1 Trujillonella humicola
ACCCGAACGACACCGACCCGTGGAACCGGCGCCCACCCGAGCGACCTCGGCCGAACCGTCACACCCCGATGCCAGACTCACACTCCCGCGGCCCACCGACCCGCATCCCGATGATCATGGGCGGCCGCACGAAAGATCCGGGCTAGCTTCCGGGCGCATCGACATACGCAGAAACGTCGCGAAAGGGACAAAGGTGAGCAATTTCAAGGTTCGAGGCGTCTCCATCTACGGCGGATCACACGACGAGGCTCTGAGACTGCTCGCTCGGAAGGCCCAGGACCGCGAGTCCTTCCGTGTCCACCTGGTGAACTCCTACAGCCTCGCCTTGTTGGGCAAGGACCCCGCATTCGCGGAAGCTGCCAGGACGTCGGACCTCAATCTGCCGGACGGGGCGCCGGTTGCGTGGGTGGGGTCGTTGAGGCATCGGGAGCTTCACGTGCGCCCCTTCCGCGGCCCCGACCTCATGGCCCGCTGTCTCTCCGAGGCGCGTACGTGGGACGCCGGTCACTATTTCCTCGGCGGCTCCGAGAGCGGACAGGACAGACTTCGTCAACGGATCCTCGCGGACTTCCCCGGGACCCGCATCGTCGGCATGGACTCCCCATGGAGCCAGGACATGCAGTCGCCGACGATGGCGAGCGCGGCACGTAGAGCAGCGGAGTCCGGCGCCCACTTCGTCTGGGTGGGACTAGGCACACCGAAACAGGACAAGTTCATGCACTACAACAGTCACTTGATCCCGAGTCCGATACTTGGAGTCGGCGCTGCATTGGACTTCCAGGCCGGGACCGTTCGAACCGCGCCACCGTGGGCCCACGGCCGAGGTGTTGAATGGCTCTTCCGCCTCGCTTCCGAGCCACGGAGACTCGCCCGGCGATACCTCCTCGACAGCCCCACCGTCCTGGTCGACCTCGCCTCAGCCGCTCAAGCGAGGGCCCGCGAGGATCTAAATCGCAAGCGCAGGAACTCTCGGTGACAGGGCAGGACCGTCTCGGAAAGCGTGTCGCCGTCCTGGTTAGGACTTTCAACTCCGAGGCGACAATCGGGAAGTGTCTGGAGTCCATACACCGACAAAGGGTCCAGCCACAGATTGTGGTCGTCGATTCCGGATCAACCGACTCAACGCTGCAAGTAATCCGAGGTCGGTGCGACGTCCTTGTCAGCATCCCGCACCAGGACTACACGCCCGGGCTCGCTCTCAACACCGGATTCCGCCACTCGGACGCCGACGTGGTCATGCCGCTGAGCTCTCACTGTGCGCTTCAGCATGACGACCACATCGACATAGCGCTGCGGCACCACGAGGATCGCGGCATCGCAGCCACCATGGGCGCGTCGGCCGACGAGACAGGAGTGGCGCTCTGGAGCGCGCGGAGAGTCGATCGTTGGCCGGTGGGGAGTAGACCCTGGTGGGGCTTTTCCAATCACAGTTGCTCCATACGCCGAGACGTCTGGGTCGACCTGCCATTCCGTGAAGACCTCAGAGCCTGCGAGGACAAGGAATGGGCTGCTCGCGCGCATGCACTCGGCTTCGACATCGTCTACGATCCGGCCCTCGTTGTGCCGGCCCGGCATCGCCGGAATCGCGGGATCCGAGCCGCTTACAGGCGCGGACTCGCCGAGGGAAGGGCGCTCCGGGACATCGTGCCTACCGATCCGCCAGACTCGATCACCATCCTGCGGGAACGACTGCGGCGGCAATATCCCGGCCGCTACCCGGACGCCCTGCTGTGGGTCTATCCGCCCCACCTGGCGGAGTCCGTCGGGCTGGCCCGCGGCCTCGGCGGCTCCTGAAGCGCCCGAGGCCCCTCACACCCGACTGTAATCATCTTCTTCGCCCGGATCTCGAAGTCATGAGCGTCGCCGTGACTTCGAACGATCCGGGCTGTCGTACGCCGACAGCCATCGACGACCGGCTGCAAGACGCCACCGCGGTGCTGGACGCCTTCCACGTCGTCAAGGTCGGCACCGACGCCGTGGACCGCTGCCGGCGCCGCATTCAGCAAGAGATCCACAGCCACCGCCGCCGCGAGCACGACCCGCCCTACCGGATCCGCAAAACGGGCTCTTCGTACCTGCGGTGGGTGTGAGGGACTCGCACCCACCGCAGGTACGAAGAGCTGAGGTTCCCCCGAGACCGCGGAGGCATCAGCTATAAGGGGTAGCGATGCCAGAGATCCGCAAGAAGTACGACCGGGAGTTCCGCGACGGGGCGGTCCGGATCGTCGAGGAGACGAGCAAGCCGATCGCCCAGGTCGCCCGCGATCTCGGCGTCAACGAGGGCACGCTGGGCAACTGGGTGAAC
>NZ_JBJNRJ010000111.1:0-2304 GCF_046233715.1 Trujillonella humicola
CGTCGTCGAGCTCGACCGACCCAAGCGCCCGGCCCGCCGCGCCGGCGCCAAGTCCGACCCCATCGATGCCGAGCGCGCCGCCCGCGATGCGCTGGCCCGCACCCGGCTGGCCCAGCCCAAGACCGGGCCCGAGCGGGCCGCGCTGCAGATGCTCCTGACCGCACGACGCGCCGCGGTCGAGGGCGCTACCGATGCGCAACGGCAGCTGCAGGCGATGGTCATCACCTCTCCCGAGCCGGTGCGGGCCCGATTCCGCGGGCAGACCACTCGCACCATGATCACTACAGCCGCCGGGCTGCGCCCGACCAGCAGCAGCGGCGACATCGCCGTCATCACCGCCCTCACGGTGCTGCGCGAGCTGGCCCGACGGATCCGCTTTCTGGAGGCCGAAGCGCTCGACCACGAGAAGGCCATCCGCGCCATCGTGCGGTCCTGGCGGCCGGACCTGCTCGCACTGACCGGAGTCGGCCCGATCGTGGCCGCCACCGTGCTCACCGCCTGGTCCCACCCCGGCCGCTGCCGCAACGACGCCGCCTTCGCCATGCTCGCCGGCGCCGCCCCGATCCCAGCGTCCTCGGGCAAGACCGTCCGCTACCGGCTCAACCGCTCCGGCGACCGCCAACTCAACCGGGCCCTGCACACCGTGACCATGACCCGCTTGCAACGCGACGAACGCACCCGCGCCTACGCCGACCGCCGCCGAGCTGAAGGCAAGACTGATCGAGAGATCAAACGCTGCCTCAAGCGCTACATCGCCCGAGAGCTCTATCGACGCCTGGAGCACCCGGCTTCAGCCCTTGACGCGGCATAGGAGCGTCCGATCAGGTCCCGGCTGGCGACCGCGGCCCGCAGGTGCTCCTCCGTCTGGGCGCCGGCCAGCGCGATCGAGCCATGACTGGCGAACACCAACCCGATCGACTCCGACTCCTCGTCGAAGGCGTGCGGCTCATGGGCGTAGAGGTTCAGCGCGCCCAGCGTGCTGCCGGTGACGAACAGCTGGAACGACAGCATGCTGCCCACGCCCATGCCGGCAGCCTCGGCGGCGAACCGCGGCCACCGGTCCTCCGCGCGGATGTCGTCGATGCGGACGGTCTCCTCCTCGTAGATCGCGTCCAGGCACGGCCCCTCCCCGAGGCGTTCCTGCAGTTCGTCGATCTGACGTGGCAGGTCGCCGGTCGGTGCACGGTTCTCGACCTTGCGACGCTCGATCACCAGGGTGATGCCGCCCTCATCGGCGCCGGGGACCGAGCGCACCGCCGCGGTGGTGATGGCCTCCAACGTCGCGCCGACGTCGCCGTGCTCCTCCTGCAGCGAGCGGGCCACCTGGCCCATGATCTCGCTCAGGTTGGAGCCCGCGCCGTCCTCACCCCGACCGCTCCCGGAGGCCGGCGCCGGGCGCTGTTCCTCGCCGCTCTGCACCGAACGGTCGGCCCGATCCGGACCGTCGTTCACCCACCCCACGGTAGGCCGAACGGGCCGGGTTGGGCAGTCCGTGGAAATACCCGTCAGGTCACGCGGAGGACCGTACGGAGGGCCGCCGGTCACGCAGCGAGGACGCGCCCGCGATCGACCGGCGCGGCCCATCCGTCACGCGCACCCCTGGCGCGCCGCCTCACCGACCACGGCGCCGAAATGCGCGTAGCGTGCGGAGCACAGAGTCGGGCCCATGCTCACGGCGAGTTGGCGCCGTTCAGACGACCGGCTCCCGGCGGCCGCCCACCGGGGCCGCTGGCGTTCTCGTCCCGGCTTTCCGCTCGTGGGCGGTCGACGACGCCACTCCCTGGACTGCCGCGAGGTTCGACCCCGCAGCCCTCTCCGCGAAGCGGAGCCCCATCGTGTCCACACCCGATCCTGGTGGCGAGTCCTCGTCGATTCGCGCCTGCTCGTTGACCGGCCTCGCCTGGCGGCTGGGCGCCCTGCCTCTCAGCGACCTGTGGTGGCGCTACATCGAGATGGGCGGCAATCATTCACAACCCACGCTCGCCGCCTACCTCACCGGAACCACCGCCTGGCCCGCCACCGAACACAACGCCCTGGCCCACGCCCTCAACGAGTGCCTGTGGGAGTTCGGCTGCGCCAGCCTGGCCCCGTACCGAACGCCCGACGAAAGCGGGGCCTCTCTGCTCTGGGCGGACCTCTCCTGACCAGCGTCCCTAAAGCCGCCTTTAGAGACACGTGGCCTGCCACCGCTCGGCACGGAGAAGGTGGGGTGTACCAACGATCTTGGACACGTCCTCTGAACTGAGAGGATGCGTTCATGCCCGAGCAGCGGAGGAAGTTCAGTCCGCAGTTCAAGGCTGAAGC
>NZ_JBJNRJ010000112.1:0-1794 GCF_046233715.1 Trujillonella humicola
CCTGACTTTGATCAGGGCTGCATGATCATCTCTGCTGCGGGCCGCTGAGCTGCAGGAACGGTCTGGACTCCGCGCGGTTTCACGCACTAACGGGGTCGGCCTAGGGTCGGGGTGTGGCGTTCATCCGGCGGGTGCGGACCGCTTCGGGGGCCACGGCCGTGCAGATCGTTGCCTACCGGGCCGGACGGCAGGAGATCGTCAAGCACGTGGGGTCGGCGCACACCGACGCCGAGCTCGGGGTGCTGATGGAGCGGGCCCGGGAGCTGCTGGGCGACCCGGCCCAAGTCGTGCTGGATCTGGGGATCGAGCCCACCCCCAGGGTGCTGCCGCTGGTCGGGGTCCCGGGCGGTCAGAGCGTGCTGCCGGCGATGCCGGCGCCACCAGCCCGCCGGTCGGCGGCTGCGCGGGACAGCGGAGGCCGGGTGCTGGCGACCGGGTCACGGCTGCTGTACGACGCCCTGCTCGGGGTGGTCACCGCGCTGGGGTTCACCGCGGCCACTGATGAGGTGTTTTGCGACTTGGTCATCGCCCGGATCGTGGAACCGACATCACTGCTGGACGCCGGTCGAGTGCTCACCGACCTGGGGCGCCGGCCGGCCAGCTACCCGACGATGAACCGCACCCTGCGGAAAGCGGTGAAGGGCGACTACCGGGACCGGGTCGCAGCCGCGTGCTTCGCCCGCGCCAGCACGGCCGGGGATTTGACCTTGTGCCTCTACGACGTGACGACCCTCTACTTCGAGGCCGAACACGAGGACGACCTGCGGAAAGTCGGCTACTCCAAGGAACGGCGAGTCGACCCGCAAGTCGTGGTCGGGCTGCTGGTTGACCGTCAGGGCTTCCCGCTGGAGATCGGCTGTTTCGAGGGCAACAAGGCCGAGACCAGCACGCTGATCCCGATCGTCACCCAGTTCCAGGAACGGCACGGCCTGGCCGACCTCGCGGTCACCGCCGACGCCGGCATGTTGTCGGCGGCGAACCTGAAGGCGCTGGACGAGGCGCACGTGCGGTTCATCGTCGGCTCGCGCGTGACCCGGGCGCCGGCGGATCTGGAGTCCCACTTCCACTGGCACGGCGATGCGTTCACCGATGGCCAGGTCATCGACACGATCACCCCCAGGACCGGCCGCGCCAAGGGCGGGAAGGTCGGGGAGAACGACAGCGCGCGCCGCGCCGAACCTGTGTGGGACCCCACGCGGCACACCGGGTCGTGGCGGGCGGTGTGGGCGTACTCGGCCAAGCGAGCAGCCCGGGACCGCAAGACCCTCGCCCTACAGGAGACCCGCGCCCGGGAGGTCGTCGACGGCGAACGCGCGGCCCGCACGCCGCGGTTTGTCAAGACCAGCAACGGCGCCCGCTCCCTGGACGAGACCGCACTGGCCAGAGCGCAGAGCCTGGTCGGGCTGAAGGGCTACGTCACCAACATCCCCGCCGCCGTGCTGCGCGCGACCGAGGTGATCGGCAGCTACCACGACCTGTGGCGCGTCGAGCAATCGTTCCGGATGAGCAAGACCGACCTGCGGGCCAGGCCGATGTTCCACCACACCCGCGACGCCATCGAGGCCCACCTCACCGTCGTCTTCACCGCCCTGGCCGTGGCCCGCGAGGTCCAGAACCGCACCGGCCTGGCGATCGGCAACGTCATCCGTCAGCTGCGGCCACTGCGCTCGGCCACAGTCGCGATCAACGGAGCCACCCAGACGTTCCACCCCGCCATTCCCCCAGCTCAGCGGGCCATCCTCGATGCGCTACCGCAGGTGGAAGTCACGCACTAAGCAAATGATCAAAGTCGGG
>NZ_JBJNRJ010000113.1:0-1729 GCF_046233715.1 Trujillonella humicola
CAAGCGCCGCCTGGCTCGCATCGTCTTCAACCTGCTTCGACCGACCGACACCGCGGCTGGAACGTGCCTTCCAGCCGCGGCTTGACATAGGAGCAACGCATGCGCGTGCCACTGACGACCCGCGACTTCCTGGACCGTGCCGAGCTCGTCTACGGCGACCGGATCGGCATCGTCGACGAGCCGGACCAGCCCGCCCCCTCGCTCGGTGAGCTGACCTGGCGGGAGGTCGCCCGCCGCGGCCGCGCGCTGCAGGCCGGGCTCGACGCCCTGGGGGTCGGCGCGGGGGAGCGGGTCGCCGTCGTCAGCCACAACGCCGCCCGGCTGCTGGAGGTCCTGCTCGCCGTCCCGTCCTCGGGCCGGGTCGCCGTGCCGGTCAACTTCCGGCTGGGCCAGGAGGAGGTCCGGTACATCGTCGGGCACTGCGGCGCCCGGGTGCTGCTGGTCGACCCGGACCTGCGCGAGTCGCTGAAGGGGGTCTCGGCCGAGCACTGCCTCGGCACGGGGGACGAGTACGAGCAGCTGCTGCGGTTCGACACCGAGCCCGTCCCGTGGGCCGAGCCCGACGAGGACGCCACCGCGACGATCAACTACACGAGCGGGACGACGGCGCGACCCAAGGGCGTGCAGATGACCCACCGCAACGAGTGGGTCAACGCCGTCACCTTCGGCATGCACATGCAGGTCAGCGACCGCGACGTCTACCTGCACACGCTGCCGATGTTTCACTGCAACGGCTGGGGCCTGCCGTACTCGATGGCCGGGGTCGGCGCCCGGCAGGTGGTGCTGCGCAAGGTCGACGGCGCGGAGATCCTGCGCCGCGTCGAGCAGCACGGTGTCACCGTCATGGCCGGGGCTCCGGCGGTGTGGAACGCCGTGCTGGACGCCGCCGCGGAGTGGGACGGCGAGATCCCCGGCCGCGACCGGGTGCGGGTGATCGTGGCCGGGGCGCCGCCGCCGTCGCGGACCATCGCCCGGATCGAGGGTGAGCTGGGCTGGGAGTTCAACCAGATCTACGGCCTCACCGAGACCGCGCCGCTGCTCACCATCAACCGGCCGCGCGCCGAGTACGACGACCTCGACCCCGAGGAGCGGGCGAGGCGGCTGTCCCGCGCCGGGGTGCCGGCGCTGGGGACCCGGCTGGCGACCAGCGAGTCCGGCGAGGTGCTGGCGCAGGGCAACACGGTGTTGGCCGGCTACTGGGAGAACCCGGACGCCTCGGCCGAGGCCCTGGACGGCGGCTGGTTCCACACCGGCGACGGCGGGTCGATCGACGAGGGCGGCTACCTCACGATCTCCGACCGGAAGAAGGACGTGATCATCACCGGCGGGGAGAACGTCTCCTCGATCGAGGTCGAGGACGTCGTCTTCAGCCACCCCGCCGTCGCCGAGGTCGCCGTGATCGGCATCCCCGACGACAAGTGGGGGGAGATGGTCACCGCGCTGGTCGTGCTGGCCGAGGGGGAGAAGGCCGACGAGGCCGCGATCATCGCGCACTGCCGCGGCCGGCTGGCCGGCTACAAGGTGCCCAAGCGGGTGGAGTTCCGCGGCGAGCTGGCCCGCACCGCCACCGGCAAGATCCAGAAGTTCAAGCTGCGGGAGAGCTTCTGGGCCGGGTCCGAGCGCCAGGTCAACTAGTACTACAGCCGCACTTCGTCGGCTGCACCCCTTCGAACGTAGTGACAGCGGCGGGCCCGGGCCTGGTGTCTGCGGCGCCAGAAGGACCAGCTCA
>NZ_JBJNRJ010000114.1:0-1659 GCF_046233715.1 Trujillonella humicola
TCGGTGGGCCGCGGGAGTGTGAGTCTGGCATCGGGGTGTGACGGTTCGGCCGAGGTCGCTCGGGTGGGCGCCGGTTCCACGGGTCGGTGTCGTTCGGGTCGTCGGGACGGGTGAGGGCGGTGTCAGCCGGGAGCCGGCACCGGTCCGGTCGTCAGGGTGCGCAGCCGCCCGACGGCGTCTCGGACGACGGCGGCCCAGGGGTGGTGCTCGGCCAGGTGCAGTAGGCGTCGCCGTCCGGTGTGGGCCAGGGTGGCCGGGACGGTGAACAGCCTGGTCCGCAGCCGTTTCGGTTCCCACCGTCGAGCGTCGGTGCCGGCCAGCGCCAGCATCTGCATCCAGGCGGTGAGCTCGCAGGCGAGCGCGACGATGGCGCACCAGATCTGGTTCTGGGCGAAGTCGTGCAGCGGCAGGTTGGTCAGGCCGGTGTCCTTGGCGCAGCGGATGCGGTCCTCGGCGCGGGCCCGGCGGCGGTGCCGCAGCTCGAGTGCGGGCAGCTGGCCGCGGGTGCTGTTGGTGGCGAAGGCGGTGACCCGCAGCCCGTCGGCGTCGGTGATCCGTAGCTGCGCGCCGGGATGGGGGCGTTCCTTGCGGGCGATCACCCGCATCCCCGGCGGCCAGCCGGCCAGATCCAGCAGGCCGGTGAGCTCGGCGACCCAGGCGCCGTCGCGGATCTGATCGTGGGCGTCGTAGGCCGGCGTCCACACCTCGGCGGGGATCTTCTTCAGCAGCTCAGGGGCGTTGTCGGGCAGGCCGAAGCCGATCGAGTACGACAGCCGCTGCCCGTGCAGCCAGTCCAGGAACTTGTGGCTGGCCCCGGCCCCGTCGGTCCGGATCAGCACCTTGCGGCCGGGTCGGCTGCCCGGCCGGTGCCCGGGCAGCTGGGCCAGCGCGGAGCGGGCCACGGTGATGTGGTCGGCGGCGGTGTTGGAGCCGGCGTTCCCCGCCCGCAGCAGCACGGCCAGCGGCTCCCCGCTGCCGTCTGGCCCGTGGTCGAGGAAGGAACACAGCGGGTGGTGCCCGAACCCGCGCTTGAACGTCGGTGCCGCCTGCTCCTTATCAGAGTGGGAGGTGACCAGGGTGGCGTCGATGTCGATCACCAGCGGCGCGGCGGCGTTCACCGCGTGATCGGGGGCGCGCTCCCCGGCCAGCGACCACACCTGCGCCCGACCCGTCGCTCGTGCGGTGTTGATCGCCTTCAGCGCGGCGGGTGCGTCGGCGGCCAGCACGTCGATCGTGCGGGAGACCGTCGGGTCCGAGGCCACCCGGCCGTAGACGCCGGGTTCGGCGCGCAGCAGTGCGATGTCAGCCAGACAGTCCCCGCCCAACGCCAGAGTCAGCGCCAGATCGAGGACGACCTTGCCCGGATCGTGGACCGCCAGCCGCTTGCGCCACGGCGCCAACACCGACGAGAGCGCCGCGTCCAGGCCAGCGGCGGCGACGGTGTCGATCAACAGCACCCCACCGGCCTGACCGACCGCCGGAACGTCGGCCGTGTCGACCTGGACGCGGGGATAGAACCGGCTACGCTTCTTCACCTGGAAGGTGCTCCTCGAACGGCTCGGACAGGTCCCTAGACAAGACCCATCCTTGCTGGTCAGGAGCACTTTTCAGTTGATCAACACCCGCTCACGCCACTCCGCCGTGAAAGCCCCGGGCTAG
>NZ_JBJNRJ010000115.1:0-1616 GCF_046233715.1 Trujillonella humicola
GCCGAACCGTCACACCCCGATGCCAGACTCACACTCCCGCGGCCCACCGACCCGCATCCCGATGATCATGGGCGGCCGCACGAAAGATCCGGGCTAGCTCACGCTCGGCCGGGGACTCGAGGAGTTCCCGATAACGCGGGTCGAGCAAGTGCGCCGTCCGGGGAGCGGCCAGGAGCGCCACTCGATCGAGGAAGATCTCCAGCTCCCGGCCGGCGACCCTCATGTCGCTGCTCTTTCGCCCCAGGTTGACGTAGTCGAACTCCGGCTCCCACAACTTCGCTCGCATGGGATCGGCCCGGAGGGTCAGAACGGTGCCGAACGTGCAGCCGTCCCCCGGCCGCTCGTTCAGCTCGGCCACTTCGTGGATCAGGCGGATGACGTTGTCGTCCGTCATGGACGCACCGACAACCAGTAGGTGCTTGGTGAGCAGCGTCGTCTGGAGGACCCCTCCGAGCGGACGACGCTTGGCGTCGTACCGGACGAAGGACCGTCGGTCGAGAACGATGTCGTCCGGCGCCTCGACGTCGCCGTGCAGCTTCAAGAGCCACGGACGGCGGCGGGTCGCGTCGTCGACGGCTGCAGCCGAGGTCTCGGGGAGGACGACGAACGGCTCCTTCTTGCGGATCTCACGGACCGCCTTCTCATAGAGACGGTCGAAGTTCGTCGTGATGACCTGATCCGCATCCAGGGCCGCCAGGTGCGCATGGCTCAGCGCGTAACGGCTCCGCCCCCCGATCACCTCGGCCACGAGATGTCCCAGAGGGTTCGAGCGCCTCTCGGACGCGGGCCTGTCACGCTCCCGCCGGTCCGCCGCCCGACGTAGGACCTCAGCCGCATCCAGCGGGCCCAACGTCGAGAGCTGCGCAGGTTGCTTGATCCCGACGCGACGCGCGAGATCGGCGAGCAGTTCTGACCACGACGGCAAGCCGGCTGCGATCCCCGTCCCGGCACCCATGAAGATCGCCAGTTGTCCGGCGCGCGCCAGAGCCGCCAGCCGTTGGGCGACCTGCTCCTCCGCCGCAGGCAGGGATCTCCCGTGGCCCGCGTTCCGGAGTGCCTGCAGCGCGGAGTAGTCGGAAGGGTTCGCGGCGACGATGACTACGTCCATTGCGTATGCGGCGGCTGCCTTTCGAGCCACGCCCAACAGCCCGTTGATCACCCGGCCGCGTCGACCGTTGAAACCGCCGCCGCCCACGCCCATCACCGGCATGGCGACTCGACGCGGTCGGTCCTTCGACGCGCTCCGTCGACCGGTCGTGGCTACGGCTGCGAGCGCCTGACGGACACCGTCGAGCAGCCACTTCACCGAGGTCTGCTCGCCGGCCCCGACATGAACCAGCCACCGACGCGGAGCTCCCGATATTCGAGGGTCTGCAGGGTCCACCAACGCGACACGCTCGTCCTCGGTCAACTGCGGCAGGACCTCTCGGTGAAGCCGAGCACCTTGCTCGTCGCTCCACCCGAACACCGGCCACCACACGCGCCCGACCCCGCCGAAGTTGTCGGTGGAGACGAGGTGGGCTGTGTCAAGGATCTTGGACAGGTCCTCGGGGTTGATCACGCCGCGGCGGGTGCCGCGGTGCGGTAGTCGGTGAGTGCTTCGAACGGGGTGCGGT
>NZ_JBJNRJ010000116.1:0-1608 GCF_046233715.1 Trujillonella humicola
GCTAGTGGTCCCCGTCGTTGAAACATCGGGGGTCTGAGATCCAGGCGGTGGGGTCGTTGAGGTAGAGGCCGCAGGCGCAGTCGAGGGCTTCTTCGGCGGTGCCGCTGGGTGAGCCGCTGGGCAGGACGTTGTCTTCGTAGTCGTCGTGACTGGCTCGGTAGATCGCGAAGCCCCAGGTGGTGGCGGAGCCGATATACCGCAGCCGGCACAGTGGCAGGAGCTCGCCGTCGGCGAGGACGCCGTCGACGTAGGCGAAGCCGGCGCGGTAGCGCATGCGCACCTCGGCCAGGTCCGGCCAACGCTCCCGGGCGCGGGCCGCCAGCCGCCAGTGCAGCGAGTCCTTGGTGGAGTCCGGGATCTTCGCCATCGCCTCATCTTCACCGTCGGTCGGCGTGGCGCCGAGGGAATCAACGTCGGCGGCGAGACAAACGGCGATGGCGATGATGAGCCCGTACCGGGTGGTGTTGACCGACCAGGAACGACGGGTGCTGGTCAAGCGCGCCGGATCTGAACGGGCCGCCCATCGCGACGTGCAGCGCGCGCAGATCGTCCTGGCCGCCGCCGACCACGCCTCGAACGCCGAGATTGCCCGCAGGGTCGGCGTCTGCGAGGACACGGTGCGCAAGTGGCGGTCCAGGTTCTGCGCTCAGGGCCTGCCCGGGTTGGTCGACCGACCGCGGCCGGGCCGGCAGCGAACCTTTCCCAAGACCGTCGAGGCCGAGGTCAAGGCGCTGGCCTGCGAGCTGCCCGCCGAAAGCGACGTGCCACTGGCCCGATGGAGCTACACCGAACTGGCCGCCGAGGCGATCAGCCGCGGAGTGGTGGAGTCCATCTCTCCATCGACGGTTGGTCGGTGGCTGCGCGCCGATGCCATCCGCCCGTGGCGGGTCCGATCGTGGATCTTCCCCCGCGATCCGGACTTCGTGGCCAAGGCCGGCGGGGCGCTCGATCTCTACGACCGCCTCTGGGAAGGGCAGCCGCTCGGCGCCGACGAGTACGTGATCAGCGCCGATGAGAAGTCCCAGCTGCAAGCCCTGCGACGCCGCCACTCCGACCTACCGCCAGCGCCCGGGCGCATTCGCCGCCAGGAGTTCGAGTACCGCCGCGGCGGCACGCTGGCCTATCTGGCCGCCTACGACGTCCACGCCGCCCGAGTGCTCGGCCGCATCGCGCCGACCACCGGCATCGAGCCGTTCGAGCAGCTGGTCGAACAGGTGATGAGCACCGAGCCATACGCCGGCGCGGCCCGGGTGTTCTGGATCGTCGACAACGGCTCCTCACACAACGGCGCGCGCTCGATCCAGCGAATGCACGCCGCCTGGCCCAACGCCGAGCTGGTGCATCTGCCGGTGCACGCCAGCTGGCTGAACCAGGTAGAGATCTTCTTCTCCATCGTCCAGCGCAAGGTCATCAAGCCCGGCGACTTCGCCGACCTCCAGGAACTGGCCGAGCGGCTGCTGGCCTTCCAGGACCGCTACAACGCCAGCGCCGAGCCCTTCGACTGGCACTTCGGACGGAAGTCCCTCGACCACCTGCTCGAAAGACTTGCCGACCACGAACCGCTGGCCGCATGACCCCCGACGTTCCAACGGTGGGGACCACTAGCGA
>NZ_JBJNRJ010000117.1:0-1535 GCF_046233715.1 Trujillonella humicola
CACCACACCTCATCGGCACGGTGATGATCAAGCGACAGATGTCATGAGACTTCATCCCTGACACATCTCATGGGACTCGACATCGGCGTCACGCCGACGGATCTCCTCCGGCTCAGACCGTCACGTGCTGCTCGCGGGCGCAGGCGGCCACCGCGGCGGCGACCGCCTCGGCGACCCGCCGGTCCAGCGGGCTGGGGACGATGTGGTCCGGCCGCAGGTCGTCACCGACCACGTCGGCGATGGCGGTGGCCGCGGCCAGCTTCATCTCCTCGGTGATGTGCTTGGCGCCGGCGTCGATGGCGCCGCGGAACACCCCCGGGAAGGCGAGCACGTTGTTGATCTGGTTCGGCTCGCCGCTGCGGCCGGTCGCGACGACGGCCGCGTACCGCGCCGCCATCTCCGGGTCGACCTCCGGGATGGGGTTGGCCAGCGAGAACACGATGCAGTTCGGCGCCATGGTCGCGACGGCCGCCTCCGGCACCGAGCCGCCCGACAGCCCGAGGTAGACGTCGGCGCCCTCCAGCGCACCGACCATCGACCCGGCGTAGCCCGCCCGGTTGGTGTTCTCGGCGACCCAGCGCTTGACCGGCGTCAGGTCCTCGCGACCGGTGTGCAGGACGCCGCGGGAGTCGGCGACGGCGATCTCGCCGACACCGGCCTCGAGCAGGATCTTGGTGCATGCCACACCCGCCGCGCCGGCACCGGACACCACGACGCGCAGGCCGGCCAGCTCCCGCCCGACGACCTTCGCCGCGTTGCGCAGGGCGGCGAGGACGACGATCGCCGTCCCGTGCTGGTCGTCGTGCATGACCGGGATGTCCAGCCGCTCGCGCAGCCGGTCCTCGATCTCGAAGCAGCGCGGGGCGCTGATGTCCTCCAGGTTGATGCCGCCGAAGGACGGCGCCATCGCCACCACCGTGTCGACGATGCGGTCGACGTCGGTCGTGTCCAGCACCACCGGCACCGCCGAGAGCCCGGCGAACTCGCTGAACAGGCAGGCCTTGCCCTCCATCACCGGCAGCGCGGCCCGGGGGCCGATGTCACCGAGCCCCAGCACCGCGGTGCCGTCGGACACGACGGCCACCGTGCGCGGCGCCCAGGTGAAGCGGCGGGCGAGCTCCGGCTCCGCGGCGATGGCGCTGCTCACGCGGGCCACGCCGGGGGTGTAGGTGAGCGCCAGATCGGCGATCGAGCCGATCCCACGGGTGGACCGTACGACCAGCTTGCCGCCCTCGTGCACCGCGAACGCCGGGTCGTCGGCGAATCGGTCGGGGAGGTGAGCGGCGTCGTTGCTGTCCATGGACACGGCAGCGTAATCCGGGTGCCCGACGGAGGGAGCTTGTCAACATTTCTGTGTAAGACCTGCAATCGATCTTGATGTGGTCAGCTGAGGTAGGGCTCGATGCGGTCGCCGAAGGCGATCATCATCTCGGCCATGGCGGGCTTCCAGCCCTGGGTGACGGCGCCCTCGACGAGCTTGCCGGGTGCGGTGCGCTGGTTGGCCGGCTTGCCGCGGTCCTTCATCCGTTCCCGGG
>NZ_JBJNRJ010000118.1:0-1501 GCF_046233715.1 Trujillonella humicola
ACGCCCGCGCCACCAGGGTGGCGATCTCCCGCTCGCGGGCGGTCAGCGGGTCGGCCTCCCGGACCGCCCGGCCGGCCCGCGCGGCCAGCGCCTCGGCCCACGCCCCGGGGCCGGGCATGCCCAGCCGCCGAGCCTCGGCGGCCGCGGCGCGGGCCAGGTCCCCGGTAGGGACAGCGACGTCGGCGAGCCCGTGCTGGTCGAGGTGGACCTGGCCGCCGGCACGGTCGCCCGACCGCGAGGCAGCCCGGCCCGGCCGGGTGGGTGTGCCAGGGTGCACACCGTGCCCGCCGCCGACCGCCCCCGCCGCCGGTGACCGCCGTCGACGGCCCCCGCCGCCGGTGACCGCCGTCCTGGTCCTCGCCGCCGGCCTGGGCGGGCTGCTCGCCGGCGTGCTGGTGAACCGGGCCGCCGGTCGCTTCCCGTGGCCGCCGGGCGTCGGCGCGACCACGGTGCTGGCGCCCGGCGAGCGCGCCGTCCGCCCGCCGTGGGTGGAGGTGGGGACGGCGGTGCTGTGCGCGCTGGCCGCCTGGGCGGCCGGGCCGGTGGCCGAGCTGCCGGCCCTGCTCGTCCTCGCCGTCACGGCGGTGCTGCTCGCGGTGATCGACGTCCAGCACCGCCTGCTGCCCGACCGCGTCGTCGCGCCGGCCACGGTGCTGGTCGCCCTGCTGCTGACCGGCGCCGCGGCGGCCGAGGGCGCGTGGCCGGCGCTGCTGCGCGCCCTGCTGGGGGCGCTCGCCCTCTTCGCCGGCTTCCTCCTGCTGGCGCTGCTGGCCCCCGGGCAGCTGGGCATGGGCGACGTCAAGCTGGCCGCACTGCTCGGTCTCGCGCTGGGCTGGTTCGGCTGGCCGGTGCTGCTGCTCGGGGCGCTGGCCGCCTTCGTCGTCCAGGCCGTGGCCGCCCTCGTGCTGCTGGCGGCGCGGCGGGTCACCCTGCGCGGCTCGCTCCCGTTCGGCCCGGCGATGCTGCTGGGCGCCGCGGTGGCCGTGGCCCTGGCCGTCCCGGCCGGCTGAGGCGACCGGACCGGTTCCGGTCCGACCCGGTCGGGTGGTGACCGACCGTGGCCGGCGGCTGCGGCGTGCAGCCCGGCGGGTGACCGCGTCCGTCGACCGGGTGCAGTTCGCTCAAGCGGCCCCGCGCTCGTCCCGAAGCGCTCCCCACAGCCGCGACGGCGGGCCACCCCCGGCCCGTCCTGGCCGGCCCCACCCCCAGGGAGCCCCCCGTGTTCAACCCCTTCGCCGCCATCGCCAGCCTCTACGCCCTCGCGCAGGACCGGGTCCGCAAGGAGGAGGACGGCGCCACCGCCGTCGAGTACGGCCTGATGGTCGGCCTCATCGCCGTCGCGATCATCACGGTCGTCGCCCTCCTCGGCGACGACCTCGCCGGCCTCTTCCAGGGCGTGGTCGACGCCCTTCCCTGACCCACCCGCTCTCCCGCCGGGGGGGGGGGGGGGGGGGGGCGGCGGGGGGGGGGGGCGGGGGGCGCCCCCCGCGCGCCCCCCGCC
>NZ_JBJNRJ010000119.1:0-1487 GCF_046233715.1 Trujillonella humicola
TAGCCCGGGGCTTTCACCGCGCATGATCTAAAGACCGGTCCGGGAGCACGAAAGGTGCCTCTGACCTGCAAGGATGCTGCTTGCTGAGGGCAATATCCACGCGGGCCAGGAGGCACCTTTCTGGTGAAGAAGCGTAGCGGGCGATACCCGCGTCTGACCGTCGACGGTCACGGGTCCAGCGTCGTGCCGAATGCCGGGGCGGTCGTGTTGCTGAGGACCGCGGAGGCCGTCGGTCTCGACGTCGCCCTCTCACGGGCGATCGAGCCCTGGCGGCGGCCGCTGGCCCGGCACGATCCGGGCAAGATCGTTCTGGACTTGGCCGTCAGCCTGGCCATCGGCGGGGACTGCCTGGCCGACCTCGCGCAGCTGCGCGCCGCACCGGAGGTGTTCGGCCCGGTCGCCTCCGACCCCACGGTGTCCCGGCTGGTCGACACCCTGGCCGCCGACGCCCCCACGGCGCTGGCCGCGATCGCCGCCGCCCGGGCAGCAGCCCGCGCGACCGCGTGGTCGCTGGCCGGCGCGCACGCCCCCAACCACGCCGCGGACGCTTCCTCGCCGGTGGTGATCGACGTGGACGCCACCCTGGTGACCGCGCACTCGGAGAAGGAAGCCGCGGCGCCGACGTTCAAGCGCGGCTTCGGCCACCACCCGTTGTGGGCGTTCGTCGACCACGGCCCGGCCGGCACCGGGGAGCCGCTGGCGTTCCTGCTGCGCGCGGGCAACGCCGGCTCCAACACCGTGGTCGACCACAAGACCGTCATCCGCAATGCGCTGGCGCAGCTGCCCGGCGGCCACGCCCGGGGCAAGAAGGTGCTGATCCGCATCGACGGCGCCGGCGGCACCCACGAGCTGCTCGCGTGGCTGACCCGCCGCCGGCTGTCCTACTCGGTCGGGTTCTCCCCGCCCGGCGACCTGCCCTCGATCCAGGCGAAGCTCGCTCAGATCCCCGATGCCGCGTGGAAGCCGGCCTACGACGCCGACGGTCAGCCCCGCCCCGGCGCCTTCGTCGCCGAGGTGACCGGGCTGTTCGACCTGTCCTCCTGGCCGCCGGGGATGCGGCTGATCGTGCGCAAGGAACGTCCGCACCCCGGCGCCCAGCTGCGGATCACCGACGTCGACGGCATGCGGATCACCGCGTTCGTCACCAACACCACCCGCGGACAGCTGGCCGACCTCGAGCTGCGGCACCGCCGCCGGGCCCGCGCCGAGGACCGGATCCGCTGCGCGAAGAACACCGGCCTGGCCAACCTGCCGCTGCACGACCTCACCCAGAACCAGATCTGGTGCGCCCTCGTCGCGCTCGCCGCCGACCTGGTCGCCTGGACGCAGACCCTCGCCCTGGCCGGGCACGAGGCCCGCCGCTGGGAGCCCAAACGGCTGCGCCTGCGACTGTTCTCCATCCCGGCCCGGCACGCCCGCACCGGCCGCCGCCGCCTGCTGCACCTGGCCGCCACCGCGCCGTTCACCGCGCTCGCCCTCCAGGCCCT
>NZ_JBJNRJ010000011.1:0-112236 GCF_046233715.1 Trujillonella humicola
AGCTTGGTCGCTTCCGATCTTGGAAGGCCTCGACCCCATCCCGGCCTCAACTCACACGCGCGAGTCCCTCACACCCACCGCAGGTACGAAGAGCCCGCAACGGGCTCTCCACGGAGGCTGCCGCTATGCGGGGATCAGCGCCCAGGGAGTCGGGATGTTTCCTCGGTAGCGGACCGGGTCACCAGGACCGTTTCCAGGTTGAACAGGATTTTCCCGTCCGCCGACAATGGTCGCCACCGGCCGCCGGGGCCGGTGAATCGTCGGCGGAACTCCGTCCACCTCCAGCGATGCCGCGCCATCAGCCACGACGCGACCCGATGCCATGTGAACGTGGCCAGGGTCGAGAAGGTGTGTTTGCTGACGGCGTGCCGGAAATAGGTGGACCATCCGCGCATAATGAGTCCGAGTCGGACCAGCACGGACGCCGGGGACTGCTGTGACGTCCTGTTCGTCGGGGCGCGCACTTTCGCCTTCAGCGACCGGATCGGCCGCTTGGCGATGAAGGTGTAGGCGTGCCAGGTGTTCGATCCCCGTTTGCGTTTCCAGTGGATGTGGAAGCCCAGGAAATCGAACCCCTCGGACATGTGCACGGTCCTGGTCTTGGCCTCGGAAAAGGCCAGGCCCATGGTCGCCAACACGCCGCTGATGTCTTCTCGTAAGGCTTCGACGTGGTCACGGCTGCCGTCGCAGAGCACAGCGAAATCGTCGGCGTATCTGACGATCCGCCAGTTCGGCAGCCCCTTGGCCCGACGTCGCTCGCGTCGAGAGCGGGTGGACATGGCGCCGCCGGGCTGCCACGGCCGGTGCAGGTGCTTATCGAGCACCGACAGGGCAATGTTGGCCAGCAGCGGCGACAGAATCCCGCCCTGCGGGGTGCCGGTGGGGGTGTCCTGCTTCTCGCCGAGTTCGGTCAGGATCCCGGCTTTGAGGAACGCCTTCACCAACGCCACGACCCGTTTGTCCTTCACCCGCAGCCGAACCCGATCCAGCAGGGCGGTGTGCGAGATCCGGTCAAAACACGCCTCGATGTCGGCGTCCAACACCCATCGGTAGCCGTGGGTGCCGAACAGCTGGATCTCGGCGATCGCGTCGTGGGCCCGCCGGTTCGGCCGGAACCCGTAGGAGACCGGCTGGAAGTCGGCCTCGAAGATCGGTTCCGCACCAACTTCAACGCGGCCTGGACCACCCGATCGGCGACGGTGGGGATGCCGAGACTTCTCAGCTTTCCCGAGCCATGGCCCTTCGGGATCAACCGTTGACGGACCGGCATCGGGCGAAACGTTCCGCCCTTGACCTGTGCCCGCAGGTCGTCCAGAAACCCGGGAACGCCGACCGTCTGCTCAACGGCGTCGACGGTCCAGCCGTCCACGCCGGGAGTGTTCCGACCGCTGTTCCCCGCGACCCGGCCGAACGCCACGAGCAGCGTCGCCGGATCGTGCACGAGATTGAACAGGTCGTCGAACCGGCGGCCAGGATCGGCCACCGCCCAACGGTGAAGCTTGGCCTGCATTCCCGATACCCGGTCCCGAGGATCACTCCCGAGGGCCGAGCCACCCGCATTCACGGGTGGATCTTTCGGCATCACAGTGTCCTTGTCTTCTCGTTTCCGCTGCCGCCCTTTCCCATGTGCCGGGCTCTCCCCGGCTCGGAGTACTACGGCGGCTCCGCCCCGTTCCGACCCGATCGGTCAACGGTGAACCCAACCCCTGCGCCGTGCCGGCCGCACAGAAAGGGGGTGAGGACCGGAACGGTTCCCACGTTCACTGATATTCGTTCGACGGGGGAGGAGTCCCACTTTGTCCCTGCGGCATCGTCATGGCTACGCCGTGGACATTCACCATGACCTCCCGGCAGGCGCATCCATACCCGCCTAGAAGTTGTTCCTGCCGGACCCCAATGAGCGCCCGACAGGTTGCGCACCGCTCCCGGCCCATATCCGCCAGATTGAAAGCCGGTAGACACTTGAGAGACGTAATAGCGCGGGTTCCTCGCGTACTCCTTCCCATCACGCTCGCCGGACCCGAACCATCTGGCAGTGCTGATCCGTCCCGGCTTTGTCAGGGCTGCTCCCACCCGCCCCGGCACCTTCCGGGGCGAGCTGCCCTCAGCTACACCGCCCTGCCACGACAGGGTCAGCGGTGGTGGTCTCTCACCTCCACTCGAACATCAGCGCCTCGTGGCGCACGGACGCCTCGATCAATCTGTCCTCGGTCGCCTCGAGCCTGACCACGGCCTCGGCGCGGGCGATGCTGGCGGCGATGATCGCCGGCGAGCAGGATCCCCAGGCGCTGGCCGAGGTGGCCAAGGGCAAGATGCGCCGCAAGATCCCGGCCCTGACCGAGGCCCTGACCGGGCACTTCGACGCCCAGCACGCTCAGCTCGCGCGGAGCATGCTGGGCCGGATCGAGGCGATCGAGACGGCGCTGGCCGAGCTGAACGCGGTCATTACCGCCGCCTTCGAGCCCTGGGCGCACCAGCTGGAGCTGCTGCAGACCATTCCGGGGGTGGGGGAGAAGGTCGCCCAGGTGATCATCGCCGAGACCGGCGCGGACATGTCCCGCTTCCCGACACCGGAGCACCTGGCCTCCTGGGCCGGGGTGGCTCCGGGAACGCGGGAGTCCGCGGGCAAGCGGTATCCGGTCCGCCCGCCGCACGGCAACAAGTGGCTGACCGCGATGCTGGTCGAGGCCGCCGGCTCGGTGGGGCGTATGAAGGGCGCCAACTACCTGGCCGCCCAACACGCCCGGCTCACCAGCCGGCGCGGCATGGCGCGCGCCCAGCTCGCGGTCGGCCACTCGATCCTGGTCTCGGCCTACTGGATGCTCACCCGCGACGAGCCCTACCAGGATCTCGGCCCAGAGTGGCTGGCCCGCCGCAACGACGAGGCGCATGCCCGCCGGCTGGTGGCTCAGCTCGAGCGGCTCGGGCACACCGTCGTCCTCGACCCGGCCGCCTGAAGGACAACTGCAGAACTACTGCGGACGGGCTTCGCCCGCCCCGCGCTGACGCGCGCCTGCAGCACCGTTATTCACGGGTCTGTAACCCTTTGTGATCTTGTATCGCAGCCTCTGGCGATGAGAATGCTGCTGTCGTCGGCGACGTCGTCCGTCACTGGTGCGGGAGAGCCCGCAGAGGTGTTCGGCGCGGGGTCCTCGGGTGCCCCGCTGATCTGCTGTCCGTCCGCGCAGTTCAGGGGGCGGCGTCGTCCTCTGCCGCTGTCGGCACGTCGTTCGGCGGGCTTCCGGGCGACGCCCCCAGCCCAGCCAGCAGAGCGCGGAACCCGCGCATCAGCACCTGCCCGCGATCCAGGTCCTCCGCGTCGCGCAGCACCTGGGCGAGAACGGGCATTCCGGCGGTCTCCGCGGCCCCGGCGTCCTGCCGGAGCGCACAGATCCATCCCACCAGGTAGGCGTGGGCGATGACGAATGCCTCGGCCGGGGACGTATCGAGTTCCTGAGCCAGCAGCAGCCGCGCCAGCCGGTCGGATTCCTGGAGCGGCCGGTGGCCGTCGCGGCCCTCGGTGGCCAGATAGGCGATGACGTCGGGAAACGGCCCCATCGCCACGGCCATGCGGCGCAGAGATCGTTCCTCCGTGGCCATGAGATCTGCCTCGGCCTCGTCGTCTTCCGCCGGCTCGACCGCCGTGACGGCGTCGATGACGGCATTCCGTAGTTCGTCGACCCCGCCGGGCAGGTGGTGGTAGAGCGACGGGCGCTGTACCCCGAGCCGCTCGGCGACCGCGTTGAGCGTCAAAGAGGACAGCCCGCGCTCGGCCGTGATCGCTACACCGGCGGTGACGACGTCGGCGCGCGAGAACCGCGGCCTGGTCACGTCGTCGACCTCCCCTCATCGCTCCGGCGGCGGTTTTCGTAGCCGGTTGGTGCGCCCGATGGCGAGCGGACCTCAACGAGACCGGCGTACGCCAACGTACCGCCGGCCGCCGCCCTACGCACCGTAGGTTTGTTCATTGACGTGACGTGGATCACCCCCTAGCGTCCCCGGCCAGCGCCCGGTCCTGACCGGACCGCCGCCTCGGAGGCGCGGTCGCCGACCGCGCCGCGACCTCCGAAGATCCGCCTCGACGAAGGGCTTGCCGGGTGAACGTGAACGACCTGCCAATGGCCGAGAACCGTGACCTCGCCTGGGAGTTGATCCGGCAACAGGGGGAGTCGATCGCCCTGGACGCCACGTTCGCAGTGACCAGTCAGCGGACCGTCGAGGCGGTGCTGCGGCATCCCGACGTCTTCTCGTCGAAGCGGGCGTTCGACGCGCTGAACAGTCCCATCCCCATGCCGCCGCTGACCTTCGATCCCCCGGAGCAGACCCGCTTCCGCCGGATCCTGCAGCCCTTCTTCAGTCCCCGGGCGATCCGCCCGCTGGAGCCGGTCCTGCGCCGCCACGTGGTGGACCTGATCGAACCGCTCGTCGAGCGCGGGGAGTGCGACTTCGTCGCCGACGTCGCGGTTCCGTTCCCGGTCCAGACCTTCCTGACGTTCTTCGGCCTGCCCATGGACCACCTGGACCAGTTCCTGGTCTGGAAGGACGCCATCCTGGATCAGTCGGACCCGCAGGGTGCCGGCAAGGAGGACGCCGACGCCGGGCACGCCGTCGCGCTGTTCACCTACCTGGGCGAGTTGGTCGCCCGTCGCCGCGGCGTGCCCGGTGAGGACATCCTCAGCGCGCTCCTGTGCGCCGAGGGCGACGACGCGATGACCGACGAGGAGGTCGTCGGACTCTGCTTCCTGTTCGTCCTGGCGGGCCTGGACACCGTGACCGGCGCCCTGGGCATGGGGATGGAGCGGTTGGCCAAGTCGCCGGAGCACCAGCGCGAACTGGCCGGCGACCCCGGTCTGGTGCCCGCCGCGGTGGAGGAGCTCGTCCGGCTCGATCCGCCGGCTCCCTTCACCCCCCGGGTGACAACGCGGGCCGCCGTGGTCGACGGCCACACCGTGCCCGAAGCCTCGATGGTGTCGGCCTACCTCGCGGTCGCGAACCGGGACGAGGCGCTGCGCCGGGACCCGCTGGTCATGGACTTCCACCGCGGCGAGAACCCGCATGCCAGCTTCGGGCTGGGCGTGCACCGGTGCCTCGGCGCTCACCTCGCCCGGTTGGAGATGGCGATCGTCTACGAGGAGTGGCACAAGCGCATCCCGTCCTACGAGGTCGCTCCCGGTACCACCCCGAGGGTCAAGTGGCCACGGGGAACGCTCGAGCTCGAGTCGCTGCGGCTGCGGTTCCCGGCCGGTGGGGCGGGATGAGGGTCGAGATCCACTCCGACCGCTGCGTGGGGCACGGGCTGTGCTACACCGTCGCGCCCGACGTCTTCGAGGACGACGACGATGGCTACGGCCGCGTCCGCGGCGACGGCATGGTCCCGCCGTGCCAGGAGGAGGCGGCGCGGCGCGGCGCGGCGAACTGTCCCGAGCGTGCGATCGAGCTGACCTGACCACGGCGACCACGTAAACCTACGCGGCGTAGGTTCACCCGTTGACGTGAGCCGGATCACTGGCTTACCGTGCCGAACAGTCAGCGGATTGAGCTGATTACACCGCCCGCCGCTCGGGCCTCCGCACGCTCCCGGGTCGGCGCACCCGCGCACCGGACCGGTCGAGAACCACGCATCGTTGGAGAAGGGAGCGTTCAGTGGCTGGACGCATGGAAGGCAGGGTCGCCCTGATCACCGGGGCGGCTCGCGGACAGGGTCGGTCGCACGCGGTCCGGCTGGCGCAGGAGGGTGCCGACATCATCGCCGTCGACATCTGCCGGCAGATCGAGTCCAATCCCTATCCGCTGGCGACCGAGGAGGACCTGGCCGAGACCGTGCGCCTGGTCGAGGGACTCGACCGTCGCGTCGTCGGGCGAGTGGCGGACGTGCGCGAGCGTGCGGAGTTGACCGCGGCCGTCGAGGCGGGCGTCGCCGAGCTGGGGCGGCTCGACGCGATCGTCGCGAACGCGGGGATCCTGCCCATGGCCATGGGTCACCCGGACCCGATGGACTTCGTCGACGCCGTCGACGTCGACCTGATCGGCGTGCTGAACAGCGTCGCCGCCGGGCTGCGGCACTTGCCGGAGCGCGGCGCGATCGTCATCACCGGGTCGACAGCGGCGATGATGCCCAACACCACGGACAACCCGATGATGGGTCCCGGCAGTGCCGGCTACGGCTGGGCGAAGCGGGTACTGGTCGAGTACACGGAGCAACTCGCGCTGCAGCTCGCCCCGCGATTCATCCGGGTCAACGCGGTCCACCCGACGAACGTCAATACTCACCTGCTGCACAATGACGGCCTCTACGCCATGTTCCGGCCAGACCTCGAGAAGCCGACCCGCGAGGACGTCGAACCGGCCTTCGCGATGTTCCAGGCCATGCCGATCCCGTACGTCGAACCGGTCGACATCTCCAACCTCGTGCTGTTCCTGGCCTCCGAGGAATCTCGCTATGTCACCGGCCAGAACATCCGGGTCGATGCGGGGTCGCTGCTCAAGTTCCCCCAGGGACCGCCCAGCTGACCTGCGGCGCAGCCCGTCGGGGAACCGTCGGCGCGCATCCACCCGGATGGCTCATCGAGTCGTCACCCACATCGCTCGTGCACGAGAGGGTTCCATGAACATCAGCGGGCAGCGGATGCTCATCGCGGGAGAGCTGGTCGAGGCGACCGGCGGCCGCGAGTACGACAACATCAACCCGGCCACCGAAGAGGTGATCGGCACGGCGCCGGACGCCGGCCAGGAGGACGTCGAGAGAGCGGTCACCGCCGCGCGGACGGCGTTCGACGACGGCCGGTGGGCCACCGACGTGTCCTTCCGGCAGCACTGTCTGCGGCAGCTGCAGGACCAGCTCCGCAAGGACGTCGAGCGGATCCGCAGTGCCCACACGGCCGAGGTGGGCATGCCGGTCGCCCTCGCCATGGGGATCGGGGTCGACGGGCCGATCGAGAACCTCTCCTACTACACCGACATGATCGGCGAATTCGAGTGGACGCGGTCGCTCCCGTCCAAGGAGATCATGGGTGGCTCCGCTCGGCGGGTGATCCGCAAGGAGCCCGCCGGAGTGGTGTCGGCGATCACGCCGTGGAACTACCCGTTCCAGCTGAACCTGACCAAGATCGGCGCCTCTCTCGCGGCCGGCTGCACGGTGGTGCTCAAGCCCGCACCCGACACGCCGTGGTCGGGGACCCTGCTGGCCGCTGCCGCGGCCGAGACCGACCTGCCGCCAGGCGTCCTGAACGTCCTGACGACGTCGGACAACGCGGTGGCCGAGCTCATGACCACGCACCGGGACGTCGACCAGATCACCTTCACCGGGTCGACCGCCACCGGGCGCCGGATCATGCGCAACGCCGCCGAGACCGTCAAGCGGGTATCCCTGGAACTGGGGGGCAAGTCCGCGGCGATCGTGCTGGACGACGCCCTGCTGGAGCTCGCCGTGGCGATGACCGCGGGCGGTGCGTGCATGCACGCGGGACAGGGGTGCGCGTTGCAGACCCGGCTGCTCGTGCCGTATTCGCTCATGGACCGGGCCGCCGAGATCGCCGCAGGCGTGCTGTCCCAGCTGAAGTACGGCGATCCCACCGATCCCAGCACCATGATGGGCCCGGTCATCAACCGGACCCAGCACGAGAAGATCCTGGGGTACCTCGAGGTCGGGAAGGCCGACGGCCGGCTGGTGACCGGTGGGGGGCCGGCGACGCAGTTCGACCGCGGCTTCTGGATCCAGCCGACCGTCTTCGCGGACATCCCCGCCGGCAGCCGGCTGGCACAGGAGGAGATCTTCGGGCCGGTGCTCGCGATCGTCGGCTTCGACGACGACGACGACGCCGTGCGGATCGCGAACGACTCTCCCTACGGACTCTCCGGCGGGGTGTACAGCGGCGACGTCGATCGGGCGATGCGAGTGGCCGACCGCCTGCGGACCGGCACGATCGCGGTCAACGGCGCGCAGTGGTTCGACGTCGAGTCGCCCTTCGGCGGGTACAAGCAGAGCGGCCTCGGCCGCGAATGGGGTCCCGAGGGTCTGGAGGACTTCCTCGAGACCAAGACGGTCAGCTTCCCCGCCTGACGCGTGCGCCGTTCGGTGCCCGTCAGGGCGCCGCTGCCACCTCGTCCCATCGGCACGGGGTGGCCAACGGCGGTGCACACGGCGGTGAGCCCGGCGGCCGGCGGTTCCCGGTCAGGGAGTCGCCCGTGAGGGGCAACGACTCGCCGCCGTGCCCCAACCGTCGGCTCGTTGTTAGCCAAGTCACAGGATCGTCACGATGACCGCGCACCGGGACGCACGCCTGCATTTTGGGTGTAGATATCTAACTGATTCCCGGTTCAACCGCAGCACCCCCTGATCCACGACACGGTGCTCGACCGCGACGCTCGCGAGCGGGACGGCGGCCCACAGAGTCCCTCCGAAGGAGAAGCAGATGCGCGTTCTTGCGAGACGGAGTCGTACACGCCTTGCGGTGCCGGCCGTGCTGACGGCTGCCGTACTGGTCATGAGTGCGTGCGGAGGCGACGACGACTCCGACGGGGGGAGCTCCGGAGGCGATTCGGGCGGGGGCAACACCGATCTGCTGGGAGAGGAAAACGCCGCCTCCGGAGAACCCGTGAAGATCGGCTGGGTGAGCACCGGGCAGACCCAGGCCATTGACACGTCGGACGAGATCGCGGCTGCCGAAGCCGTCGTGGCGTACGCGAACGAGCGTCTGGGCGGCCTCGGTGGGCGTCCGATCGAGCTGGTCATCTGCGAGGACAAGAACACGCCGGCCGGCGCCCAGGAGTGCGGCAACCAGTTCATCAGCGAGGACGTCGCGGCGGTCGCCGCCGGGACCACCGGGCAGATCGACGGGGTGCTCCAGTCCGTGGCCCCCGCCGGCATCCCGGCCGGCGTCAACCTGGTGTCGTCGCAGGTTGCGCTTGGCACGCCGGGCGTCTTCGTCTGGTCCAACCCCGTGTCGGCCTACGGTGTCCCGGCGGCCTACGCCCGTGAAGAGGGCATCGACAGCGCTGCGATCATCGTCATCGACGTGCCGGGCGCGAGCGGCCCGGCTCGGGCGCTCGCCCCGACGCTCTTCGAGAACGCCGGCAGCTCGGCCACGGTCGTGCCGATCGCCCCCGGCACCCCCGACATGACGCCGCAGGTCCAGGCCGCCGAGAACGACGACCCGGGGATGTACTACCTCCTCGGCGACCCGACCTTCTGCACCAGCGCGCTCCAGGCGATCCGCACCCTCGGCATCGACAAGCCGGTCATGGCGCTGGACCGCTGCATCGGGCCGGACGCAGGTGCCAGCATCCCGGGCGGCTGGGAGGGCGTCCAGATCATCAGCCAGTCGGTCCAGGAGCCCGATGACGAGGAGTTCCAGCTCTTCGAGGCCGTGCTGGACGAGTACGGCGACGGACTCGAGCCGACTCCGCAGTCGATCAGTGGCTACCAGGGCATGCTGAGCATGGTCCGAGCGGTCAACGCGTCGGAGGCGACGGACCTGACCGCGCCCGGCATCCTCGCCGCGCTCCAGGCCATGCCGGCCACCGCGTACCCGGTGGGCGGCGGCGCCGAGTTCCAGTGCAACGGGCAGGCCCTGCCGGACCTGTCGCCCAACGTCTGCTCGACGGCCGGGTTCATCGCCGACGCCGACGCCGACGCTGCCCTCTCGAACTTCCGTGTCCTCGACACGGAGGGGATCTACGCGCTCGGCGGCTGACTCCCGCGCCGTGCGTACCCGGCCCCGTCGACGTCCCGTCGACGGGGCCGGGTCGCGTCCGGGCCGGCACGGGGGCCGCGGCGCGAGCCCCGGGATCGCGAGCCCCGGGATGCAGCACCGGCTCGCCGGCCACGCCGAGCCGGCGATGCATCTGCTCACCCACCGGGCCTCCGGCTTCCAGCCGCGGCGGTTGCGGGCGATCGAGGAGCTGCTGCGGGAGGAGACGGCGGCCGGTCGGCTGGACGTGCCGATGGATCCGCATGAGCCGGCCTACGTGGTCGTCCGGCTCATCGAGTCCTGCACCTAGCTCGACGTCCTTCTCGTCGGCCGCGACGTCACCGGCGTCGGCGCCTTCGCCCGACCCCGCCTCTCCGCCCCGAGGAGCTCGCGTGCGCACGGGTGCTGCACAGCGGCATCGCCGAGCGCGCCTTCGCCTGGCTGGGTCCGGCGGCGCGGCCCGTCCGGGCGATCCACGACGGCATCGCCGCCCTCACCCACCGGGCGGTGGGGACGGCGCTGCACGCCGGTGCCCTCGCCGTCGGCGCCCTCGCGTCCCCGCAGGTGGACGGCCGCCCGCTCGACGCGTCCCCGCCGCGCCCGTCGCGCTGGCCGTCCTCGACCGCGCCCACGGGGACCTGCTCGACCGGGAGACGCCGGCCCCCGCCACCACGATGACCGTCCGTCGGGCGGGCGCGGCCGTGCCCGTCGATCGCGACGCCCTGGCCGCCGCCTTCCCCGGGGCGTCCGGTCGGCTCGTCGTCTTCCTGCACGGGCTGACCGACAACCGACAGCGCCTGGTCCACGCGTCCGAACGCCACCGCCACCGGCGGGGGGTCACCTAGCGGACCCTGCTCGAGCAGGACCTCGGCCTGACCCTGTCTTCTTCCGGTACAACACCGGCCTGCACGTCTCCGACAACGGCCGCCGGCTCGCCGACCTGCTGGGTCGGCTGCTCGAGGCCTGGCCGGTCGCCGCGCAGGACCTGGTCCTCGTCGGCCACTCGATGGGCGGGCTGGTCGCGCGCAGCGCCCTGCACCAGGTCGGCGGCGGAGCCGGGGCCGCCGCGCCGTGGACCCGGGCTGCTGGCCGCCCGCAGCGTCGGAATCACGGACCTGCGCCGCGGAACGCTCGTGGAGGACGACTGGGCCGACCGCGACCTCGACGACCCCGTGCCCCGCCGGCACCCGCACGTACCGCTGCACGACGGGGCTCGTCACCTCGTCGTCCTGGCCACCGTCGCCGCCGACCAGACGGCACGGACCGCCCACCTCCTGGGCGACCTGCTCGTGCCACCCCGCAGTGCGAGCGGTGACTCCGGCGACGACGACCGGCTGGCGTTCCCGCACGACCACGTCCACCGGCCCGGCCGGTTGCACCACGTCGACCTGCCCAACCACCCGCGGGTGTACGCGCAGGTCCGGCGGTGGCTGGAGACCCAACCCGAAGGCCCGCCTCCGCGTCGTGACCGTGCACCGTGACGCCGAGCCGGTGCCGGGGCGCCGTCAGAGGCCGAGCAACCCCCTGAGGTTGTCGCTCATGATCTGCCTCTGCTCCTCCGGCGAGAGCACCGCGATGTCGTGGAGGTAGTCGACCGGCATGCGCAGCCCCTCCGGGTGCGGCCAGTCCGAGCCGAACAGGATGTGGTCGGCGCCGATGGTGTCGCGCAGCTCGACGATGTCGTCCTCGTAGAACGGCGCGATCCAGACGTGCTCGGTGAACGACTCGATGGGGTCGCGGCGGAACTTGGTGGGGTACTTGCCGTAGGCCTTCTTCATGTGGAACAGCAGCTCGATCGCCCAGCGTGAGCCGACCTCGATCGTGGCGACCCGCAGGGTGGGGTGGCGGTCGAAGACGCCGTGCGAGACCAGCGCGGCCAGCGTCTCGTACGTCGGGCGCTCGATGTGCATCTCGAGGACGTCGGCGAAGGGGCCGGCCTCGACGCCGCTGAACGGGCGCTCGCCCCACTTCTCGCCGATCCACTGGTAGCCGGAGTCGCCACCGTGGTAGGCGACCACGATGCCGGCCTCGGCCGCCGTCGCCCAGAAGCGGTCGAAGCGGACGTCGCCTGGGGACCACGACAGCGGGCCGGTCCGCACCGGCCCGGGGACCATCGCCACCCACTTGGCGCCGGCGTCGCGGACCCGCTCGAGCTCGGCGACGGCGAGGTCGGGATCGATCAGGGACATCAGCGGCGCGCCGAAGATCCGGTCCTGGTAGCCGTACCCCCAGTCCTCCTCCAGCCACCGGTTGAAGGCGCCGACCACGTTGTAGAGGTCGCGGGGACGGTCGCGCAGCGCCTGCTCCATGCCCACGCCGGAGGTCGGGAACATCAGGGTGGCGGCCACCCCCTGCTCGTCGAGGGTGCGCAGCCGGTTCTCGCGGTCCCGGTACGGCGGCACGTCGTCGGTGACCTGGATCTGGTTGCCGACGGTCTCGGCGACGCTCTTGCCCTCGGGGTTGATCCCGCGGAAGAAGTCGCCCAGCACGCCGGGTGCCCCCACCCGGGCGAACGCCGGGTCGGCGTTCATCGTCCAGAGCCGGTCGGCGACCAGCAGCCGTCGCTTCCCGTCGATCTGCGCCCAGCGGATGGCGCCGCGCGACTCGGCCGGCAGGTGGCGGGTGTAGGCGTCGACGGTCTCGTAGTAGTGCTCGTCGGCGTCGTACAGCGGGAAGTCGACGGACATGCCGCCGACCGCGGGAGCTGTGGTGCCGGCAACCATGATTCCTCCGGGACGAGACGGTCGTCGCACGGTGGCACCGTGTCGGGGTCAATCTGACCCCTTTTTGACGGAAACGTCAAGTGGGCGAGGTCGTCCGCAGCGGTCGGAAGAAGTCCCGGACGTCCTCCACGAACAGCCCCGGCTCCTCCAGCGCCGCGAAGTGGCCGCCGCGGACGTGCTCCCGCCACATCCGCAGGTCGGGGAACTGCCCGCCGACCCAGTCCTCCAGGGGCTGGTAGATGTCATGCGGGTAGACGGAGATGCCGACCGGGACCGACACCGCCGGCCGCAGCGCGGACGGATCCCGGGCGGATTCCCAGTACAGGCGGGCCGAGGACGCCGCCGAGTCGGTGAACCAGTAGACCGAGACCAGGTCGAGGACCCGGTCGGCGCCCAGCGCCTGCACCGGGTCGCCCGCGCAGTCGGTCCACGCCCAGAGCTTCTCGAGGATCCAGGCGCACTGGCCGGCGGGGGAGTCCGCGAGGCCGTAGCCGAGCGTCTGCGGCCGGGTCTGCTGCTGGCTCGCGTAGCCGGAGTCGACCGTGCGGTAGTGCCGGGCCGCCCGGACGGCGCGCTCCTCCCGCTCGGTACGGGGTTCGAAGCCCCGCGGCGGCGGGGCGCTCGCCATGTTCAGGTGGACGCCGACCGTGCGGTCGGCATGGCGAGCGCCGAGGTTGGCAGCGACGAAGGAGCCCCAGTCCCCGCCCTGGGCGCCGAAGCGCCGGTAGCCGAGCCGGCCCATGAGCTCGGCCCACGCGTCGGCGATCCGCGGGAGCCCCCAGCCGGCCTGGGTGGGCTTCCCGCTCCACCCGTAACCGGGCAGGGAGGGCGCGACGACCGAGAAGGCGTCGGCGGGGTCGCCGCCGTGCGCCGCCGGGTCCGTCAGCGGGCCGAGGACGTCCAGGAACTCCACGACGGCGCCCGGCCAGCCGTGGGTCAGGACGAGCGGGAGGGCCCCGGGCTGCGCCGAGCGGACGTGCAGGAAGTGGATCGGCAGCCCGTCGACCTCGGTGAGCGCTTGCTCGACGCCGTTCAGCCGGGCCTGCCGGCTCGGCCAGTCGTACCCGTCCCCCCAGTACGCGCAGAGGTCCTGCAGGACGTGCAGGGGTACACCCTGGGACCAGTCGTCGACGGTCTCGGGATCGGGCCACCGGGTCGCGCGGAGGCGGCGGCGGAGGTCCTCCACGTGCTCGTCGGAGACGGCGACGGAGAACGGGTGGACGTCGGAGGCGCCTGTGGGGGAGGAGCTCACGGTCGGCCGCCGGCGACGAGGGGCGCCTCCCCGAACTCCGTGCCGGGCGACCGCGGCGTCCGGGCCGTCCGCACGATCTGCCGCACGTCGGTGGGCGGACGGGCGGTCCGGTCCGGCGACGGGGTGCTGGGCACGTGGCCTCCCGGGGATGTCGGCGCCGGGTCCGAGGCGGCACCGGCCCCGGCCGTGGTGCCGGGAGCAGATCGCCGCCCGACCGTGGTGTCAAGCCGGCCCGAGCGTCGCTTGCACCGACCGGGGCCCCGGTGTATCAGTTAACTCAATCACCTGAATCCAGTGTCCAGCGCCATCGCGCGCCATGAGGGGAGACCCATGTCCTCCACCGCCGGCGCCGCTGCGCCCGTCGATGCCGCCCGCCTGGTCGTCGGGGTGCTCGGGGGCACCGGACCGCAGGGACGGGGCCTGGCCGTGCGTCTGGCGGCCGCGGGTCAGCGGGTCCTGCTGGGCTCCCGCGACGCCGAGCGGGCCGTCGAGGTGGCCGCGCAGGTCGCCGACCGCGCGTCGACCGCCGGCGGCGTGGAGGCCGCGGTGACCGGCGGCGGGAACGCCGACGTCGCCGGTGCCGCGGACCTGGTGATCGTCGCGGTGCCCTTCGGTGGGCACGCCGAAACCGTCCGGGACCTGGCCGGGCCGCTTGCGGGCAAGGTGGTCGTGGACTGCGTGGTGCCGATGGGCTTCGACGAGCTCGGCGCGTACGTGCTGGAGGTCCCGGAGGGGTCGGTGACCCAGCAGGCCGCGGCGCTGCTGCCCGACTCGCACGTCGTGGGGGCGTTCCACCACCTGTCGGCCGTCCTGCTGGAGGACCTGTCCCGGCCGACCCTGGACGGCGACGTGATGGTCGTCGGTGACGATCGCGCCTCGACCGATCTGGTGCAGGCCCTGGCCGGGCGGTTGCCGGGTATGCGCGGGGTCTATGCCGGCCGGCTGCGCAACGCCCGCCAGGTCGAGGCCCTGACCATCAACCTGGTGTCGGTCAACCGCCGCTACAAGGCCCACGCCGGCGTCCGCATCACCGATGTCTGACGCCGCGCCGCCGGTGGGGGCCCTGGGGGAGGCGCTCGTCGCGTGGCGGACGGCATCCGGACTGAGTCGCGCGGCCGCCGCGAGGCGGATCGGCGTCGCCCACACGACCCTGCGCCAGTGGGAGATCGCCGGGGTCCGGCCGCAGCCGCTGCAGATGGCGCGGCTGGCCGAGGCCCTCGGGGTCCCGGTGGACCGGCTCCGCGCCGTCGCGGGGCCGGACCGGGTGCGGACGCCCTCCACGTCGGGAGGTTCGTCCGCCTCCGCGCTCTGTCGTGCGCGGCTGTCTGCCGGACTGACGGCGACCCAGCTGGCGCGGAAGGTCGGCGTCGGCCCCGCGACCGTCTCCCGCTGGGAGACCGGCGGCCGCCGTCCGTCGGCGGCGTCCCGTGCCCGTGTCGCCGCGGCCCTGCGGCTGTGCCCGGCCGACCTGGACCGCGTCCTCCCCGAGGTTCCCGCCGCCGCCGGCGGGACGGTGCTGTCAGGCCTCGGTGCGCTGCGTCGGGAGCGGGGCCTCACCCAGCGCGAGCTCCGCCTGCGGCTCGGCGTCGCGGCGGCGACCGTGGTGGCCTGGGAGACCGGTCGGGCCCCGGTCCCGGCCGCACGCCTGCGTGACGTCGCCGCCGTTCTCGGCTGCTCGACCGAGCACCTGGTGGCGTCGGCCCGGGTGATCGCGCCGCGGTGCCGGAGGCCACTCGCCGAGCTGCGCCGCGGCAGCGGCTGGACCCAGCGGGAACTCGCCCACCACCTGGGGGTCAGTGTCCGGTCGGTCGCGCGCTGGGAGCGGGGCGCGGCTGCGCTGCCGCTGTGGGCGGTCCCCGTCGTGGCGCGCTGTCTCCAGCGGTCGCCGTCCCGGGTGGCGGCCGCCGGGGGCATCGCACTGCCCCCGCTGCCTCATCCGAGCACCTGGCGTCGGGATGACCTGCCCCGGCTGCTGGAAGTCCTCCGCTCGGGGGTCGGCCGGTCCGCTGCGTCGATGGGGCGTGAGCTCGGGACGTCGGGGCGGCAGGTGCGGTCCTGGGAGACCGGCGCCACGGTGCCGACGCCGGCCGCCGCCCAGCGCCTGGAGCTGCTGCACGGCCTGCCGCACGGTGCGCTCGGCCGGTTGCTCGACCCGGTCGCGGCCCGTCCCTCCACCACGCTCCGCCCGGACGACCGGGCGAGGACGCGGGACGCCGGATGAGCCGGCCTGTCGTCACGATCAACGAGAGAGGTCCCGACATGGCCGACCAGGAAGTCCGGCTCGACGTCGCCGACGGCGTCGCCACGGTGACGCTCGACGCCCCTGAGCGGCGCAACGCACTGACGCCTGCCATGGCCGCGGAGTTCGTCGCGGCGCTCGACGAGGTCGACGCCCGACCGGAGGTGGGCGCGGTGGTCGTGCAGGGCGTGGGCCGGTCCTTCTGTGCCGGCGGGGACATCGCGACGCTGGCCGACGCGGCGCAGGACCCCGCCGCCGCGGAGGGCTGGGACGGCGTGGGGGCGATCTACGGCTCCTTCCGCCGCCTCGGCGCGGTCCGCGTGCCGACCATCGCCGCGGTCCGCGGTTCGGCCGTCGGGGCCGGCATGAACATGCTGCTCGCGGCCGACCTGCGGATCGTGGCCCGGGACGCCCGGCTGATCTGCGGCTTCCTCAAGCGCGGTCTGCACCCCGGGGGCGGGCACTTCGTGCTGCTGTCCCGGCTGATCGGCCGGGAGGCCGCGGCGGCCATGGCCCTGTTCGGCGAGGAGGTGGACGGCGGACGTGCGGCCGAGCTGGGACTCGCGTGGGAGGCGGTCGACGATGCCGCGGTCGAGGACCGTGCGCACGAGCTGGCGCGGCGGGTGGCCTCCGACCCGGACCTCGCCCGGCTCGCGGTGGCCAGCTTTCGTACGGAGACGGCCACGGCTGTCAGCTGGGACGTGGCCATGCAGCTCGAGCGGCCTTCGCAGATGTGGTCCATGCGCCGGTCGGCGTCCTGAGGTGCCCGTGATGGTGGCCGAGGCCGAGGGTGGGTCGGATCTGCTCGGCGCGCTCCGCGTCGAGACCGATCGCGTTGCGGGTCTCCTCGCCGGCGGGGAGCCGGATGCCGCGGTGCCGGCGTGCCCGGGCTGGACCCTGCGGCACCTCGGGGAACACCTGGCGGCCGTGCACCGCTGGGGCGCCGCCGCGGTCCGGGCCGGAGGTGAGCGTGTCGCCATGGCCGACCCGGAACTCGTCGGCGACGTGGCGGACCACTACGCGGCGGCCGCCGGCGACCTGCTCGAGGCACTGGGCGGAACCCGGCCCGACGCGCAGGCGTGGGGTTTCGGCCCCCCGCCGCGCACCGCGGGCTTCTGGGCGCGGAGGCAGCTACACGAGACGACCGTGCACCGGTGGGACGTCCAGCAGGCGTTGCGGCGACCCGTCGACGCCGTGCCCGCGGTGCAGGCGGCGGATGGCATCGACGAGGTGCTCACCGTCTTCGTGTCCCGGCGGCTGCGCAGCGGGCCCCCTCTGCCCGTATCGATCAGGCTCCGGGCCGTGGAGGGCGGGGACTGGCGGATCGGCGACGGCGAGCCGGCAGCGGCCGTGACCGGACCGGCACAGCAGTTGTTCCTCCTGCTGTGGGGCCGCGTCGACCCGACGGCCCCCGGCGTGCGCATCGCAGGGGATCAGCAGGCGGCCGTCCGGGTGCTGGAGGCCGGGCTCACCCCGTGACGGTCATCGCGGCAGATCATTTAGCGATATCTGCGGTACGGTGCCGGCAGGCCACGGGGAAGGAGCCAGGATGCGGATCGGCATGCCGCTGTCCTACAGCGGCGGTTTCGCGGAGACTGCCGCGGTCATCGGCGAGTACGAGGCCGCCGGGCTCGACATCCTGTTCGTCCCGGAGGCCTACTCCTTCGACGCCGTGAGCCTGCTCGGCTTCCTCGCCGCGCGGACGACCCGACTGGAACTGGCCTCCGGCATCCTCAACGTCTACTCCCGGACGCCGGCGCTGCTCGCGATGACCGCGGCCGGCCTCGACCACGTCTCCGGCGGGCGGTTCACCCTCGGGATCGGGGCATCCGGCCCCCAGGTGGTGGAGGGCTTCCACGGCCTGCCCTACCGGGCGCCGCTGGGCCGCACCCGGGAGGTCGCCCAGATCTGCCGCGCCGTGTGGCGGCGCGAGCCGCTCGACCACCGGGGACCGCAGATCAGCGTCCCGCTGACCGCGGAGGACGGCGGCACCGGGCTCGGCAAGCCGCTGAAGCTCATCAACCGGCCGGAGCGGGCGCGGATCCCGATGATGCTGGCCGCCCTCGGTCCCAGGAACGTCGCCCTCGCCGCGGAGCTGTTCGAGGCGTGGGAGCCGATCTTCTACCTGCCCGAGGGGGCCGAGGCGGCATTCGGGGAGGCGCTCGCGGAGGGTGCCGCCCGCCGGGACCCGGAGCTCGGCCCGCTCGACGTCGTCGCCGACGTGAACGTCCTGGTCACCGAGGACGACGACGAGGCAGACCGTGGCCGCGAGCGGGTGCGCAGGCACCTGGCGCTCTACGTCGGCGGCATGGGCGCCCGGGGGAAGAACTTCTACAACGACCTCGCCGGCCGGTACGGCTATCCCGCGGAGGCGGCGAAGGTGCAGGAGCTCTACCTCGACGGCAGCAAGGACAAGGCCGCTGCGGCCCTGCCGGAGGAGCTCGTCCGCGGGGTGTCGCTCGTCGGCCCCCGCAGCTACGTCGCCGAGCGGATGGCGGCCTTCGCCGACGCCGGCGTCACCACCCTCAACGCCACCCCGCTCGCCGAGGACCACGGAGGCCGCCTGCGCTCCGTGGCGACCCTCGTCGAGCTGGCGGCCTGAGCGACATCCCCACCCCGGACAGGAGAACACGGACAGATGGACATCGAGGGCGCGGTCGCCGTCGTCACCGGCGGGGCCTCCGGCCTGGGCCTGGCCACCGCACGCAGGCTGGCCGGCGCCGGCGCCCGGGTCGTGCTGCTCGACCTGCCCCGCACCGACCGCGACGAGGTGCTGGCCTCGTTCGACGGCCGCGCGGAGTACGCGGTCGCCGACGTCACCGACGAGGAGCAGGTCCGCGCCGCATTCGACCGGGCGGCCGAGCTCGGGCCGGTCCGCGTCGTGGTCAGCTGCGCCGGCATCGGCCCGGCCGCCCGCGTCGTCGGCCGCGACGGGACCGCGGCGCCGCTGGAGGGCTTCGCCCGCGTGGTCGGCATCAACCTGATCGGCACGTTCAACGTGCTGCGGCTGGGCGCCGAGCGGATGGCCGCGCAGGAGCCGCTGGGCGAGGAGCGCGGCGTCATCGTCAACACCGCCTCGATCGCCGCGTTCGACGGACAGATCGGGCAGGCCGCCTACGCCGCGTCCAAGGGCGGGATCGTCGGCATGACGCTCCCGATCGCCCGCGACCTCGCCGACAAGCAGATCCGCGTCGTGACCATCGCGCCGGGCACCTTCGACACCCCGCTGCTGGCGAGCCTGCCCGACCCGGTGCGCGACTCGCTCGGAGCCCAGGTGCCGCACCCGCGCCGGCTGGGCGACCCGGACGAGTTCGGGCTGCTGGTCACCCAGATCGTGGCCAACCCGATGCTCAACGGGGAGACCATCCGCCTCGACGGCGCCATCCGCATGGCCCCCCGGTGACCGGCCCCCTGGCGGGCATCCGCGTCGTCGAGCTCGGCGGGATCGGCCCCGGCCCGCACGCGGCCATGGTGCTCGCCGACCTCGGCGCCGACGTCGTCCGGGTCGAGCGCCCCGCCGGCGGCCTGCAGATCGGGGCCGCCGACCGGGACGCCACCCTGCGCGGCCGCCGGTCCATCGCCGCGGACGTGAAGTCCCCCGAGGGCCGTGCGCTCGTCCTCGACCTCGTCGCCGAGGCCGACGTGCTCGTCGACATCTTCCGGCCCGGGGTGGCCGAACGACTCGGCCTGGGGCCCGACGAGTGCCTGGCGCGCAACCCGGCGCTGGTCTACGCGCGGATGACCGGCTGGGGCCAGGACGGCCCCTGGGCCGACCGGGTCGGCCACGACATCAACTACCTGGGTCTCACCGGCACGCTGTCCCTGCTCGGCCGGGCGGGGGAGCGGCCGCAGTTCCCGGCCAACCTGGTCGCCGACTACGGCGGCGGCTCGATGTTCCTCCTCGTCGGCGTCCTCGCCGCCCTCGTCGAGCGGCAGCGCTCCGGGCGGGGCCAGGTCGTCGACGCCGCCATGGTCGACGGCGTGAGCGTCCTGGCCCAGCTCGTGTGGTCGCTGCGCGCACAGGGCGAGTGGGCGGAGCGTGGCACCAACCTGCTCGACGGCGGCGCGCCCTTCTACGACGTCTACACCTGTGCCGACGGCCGGTACGTCGCCGTCGGAGCCCTGGAGCCGCAGTTCTACCGGGCGCTCCTGGAGGGGCTCGGTCTCGCGGCGGAGGACCTGCCCGCCCAGGACGACCGCGCCGGCTGGCCGCGGCTCCGGGAGCTGTTCACCGCGGCGTTCGCCGCACGCAGCCGCGACGAGTGGTGCAGAGTGTTCGACGGCACCGCCGCCTGCGTGACGCCGGTGCTGGACCCCGACGAGGCGCCGGTGCACCCTCACCTGGCCGCCCGCGGCACCTTCGTCGACGTCGACGGTGCCTGGCAGGCCGCGCCGGCCCCCCGCTTCTCACGGACGCCACCGGTGCCGCCCACGGCGCCCGGCCCGCGCGGCGGGGACGGGCGGCCGGTGCTCGAGGAGTGGCGGCGGGGCCGATCGGCGGCACCCGCCGAGAACGGATCCATCCGGACGACCGAGGGGAGAACCGACCATGCGTGACGCGGTGATCGTGGAGGCGGTGCGCACGCCCGTCGGCAAGCGCAACGGCGGACTGTCGGGCGTCCACCCGGCGGAGCTGTCGGCGCACGTGCTGAGGAATCTGGTGGAGCGCGCCGGGGTGGACCCGGCACTGGTCGACGACGTCGTCTGGGGCTGCGTCAGCCAGGTCGGCGAGCAGACCTTCGACATCGCCCGCACCGCGGTGCTCACCGCGGGGTGGCCCGAGTCGGTGACCGGCGTGACGGTCGACCGGCAGTGCGGCTCCAGCCAGCAGTCGGTGCACTTCGCCGCCGCCGGTCTGGTGGCCGGCCAGTACGACGTCGTCGTCGCCGGCGGCGTGGAGTCGATGAGCCGGGTCCCGATGGGCTCGGCCTCGGGGGAGGCGAACCCGTTCCCGCAGGCGTTCCTCGACCGGTACGACGGCGTCGCGCCCAACCAGGGCCTCGGTGCGGAGATGATCGCCGAGCGGTGGGGGCTGTCGCGGGCACAGTGCGACGAGTTCTCCGTCGCCTCCCACGAGAAGGCCGCCGCCGCCCGCGCCGAGGGGCGGTTCGCGGCGCAGATCGCGCCGGTGACCCTGCCCGACGGCACGGTGATCAGCCAGGACGAGGGCATCCGCGAGAGCACCGTCGAGAAGCTCGGCACGCTGAAGACGGCGTTCCGGCCCGACGGCGTCATCACCGCCGGGAACTCCTCCCAGATCTCCGACGGCTCGGCCGCGCTGCTGATGACCACCAGCGACAAGGCCCGCGAGCTCGGGCTCACCCCGATCGCGCGGGTGCACACCGCGGTGCTCGCCGGGTCCGATCCGGTGATGATGCTGACCGCGCCCATCCCGGCGACCGAGAAGGCGCTGTCCAGGAGCGGCCTGTCGATCGACCAGATCGGTGCCTTCGAGGTCAACGAGGCTTTCGCGCCGGTGCCGCTGGCGTGGCTGGCGGACCTGGGAGCGGATGTCAAGGCGCTCAACCCGAACGGCGGCGCGATCGCGCTGGGCCACCCGCTGGGCGGGTCCGGCGCGCGGCTGATGACGACGCTGGTGCACCACATGCGCGACAACGGCATCCGGTACGGCCTACAGACGATGTGCGAGGGCGGCGGCCAGGCCAACGCCACCATCCTCGAGCTGCTCTGACCGGTCGCCGGGACGCCGACGGCGCCGCCCCTGGAGGGACGGCGCTGCCGGCCCTCGTCAGACCGCGAAGCGGGCGATCGCCTGCTGCAGGTCCCCGCTCATCCGCGCGAGCTCGGCGGCGGCGCGCTGGGCGTCCTCGACCCGGGAGTTGGTCTCCTGGGTGCCCGCGGCGAGACCGGAGATGGCGTTGGCGATCTGCTGCGAGCCGCTGGCGGCCTCGGCGACGTTGCGGTTCATCTCGTTGGTCGTGGCCGTCTGCTCCTCGACCGCCGCGGCGATGGTCGCCTGGAAGTCGTTGATCTCGCCGATGACCGTGCTGATCTGACCGATCGCGTCCACGGCGCCGGCGGTGTCGGCCTGGATGGCCTCGACCCGGCGGCTGATGTCCTCGGTCGCCCGTGCGGTCTCCTGCGCCAGCTCCTTGACCTCGCTGGCCACGACGGCGAAGCCCTTGCCCGCCTCACCGGCGCGCGCCGCCTCGATCGTGGCGTTGAGGGCCAGCAAGTTGGTCTGCTCGGCGATGCCGTTGATCAGCTTCACGACCGTGGCGATCTCCTGCGAGGAGTCACCCAGCTTGCCGACGGTGCGCGTCGTGTTCTCCGCGACCGTCACCGCCTGGCCGGCCACGCGGGCCGCCTGGGTGGCGTTCGCCGCGATCTCGCGGATCGCGGACTCCATCTGCGAGGAACCGGCCGCCACGGTGTCGACGCTGGAGGCCACCTCACCGGCGGCGACGACCACCGAGTCCGCCTGGCCGGCCGCCGTCCGCGCGTTGTCCGCGATGGCGCCCGACGCCGCGTTCAGCTTGTCCGATGCACCGGCCAGCCGCTGCGACGCGTCGCCCACCATGTGCAGCACCGAACCCAGCGAGTCCAGGGTGTGGTCCAGCGACTGCGCGACCTCGCCCAGCTCCGCGCCGCCGGTCGGCCCGACGCGCACCCGCAGGTCACCGCCGGCGACCTGGGCCAGCACCTCGCGGATCCGCTGCACGGGACGCAGCACGCTCCGGGCCACCAGCAGCGCCAGCACGACGGAGACGGCCAGACCGATGACCATGACGAGCACGGTGAAGGTGCGCGCGGCCGCGTACGAGTCCGCGGCCTCCTCGGCGACCTGGCTGGCGTAGGTGGAGGCGGCCGTGGTGGCGAGGACGATCTGGTCCGAGGACGTCGTCTCGGCCGCTGTCAGCCGGGGGAAGAGGGTGGCCAGCGTGGCCGTGTCATCGGCGCGGAAGGCCGCGGCGGCCTGCGGCAGCAGCTCGAGGTACGTGATCACCGCGTCGCGGTAGGCCGCGTAGGCGTCGCGCGTGGCGAGGTCCATCGGGGTGGACTCGAGGGTCTCCAGCAGCTCGCTCACCCGCGCCTGCGCGTCCGTCATGAGGCCCTGGGTGCGCGTCAGGACGTCGGCGGGGAGCCCGGGCACCGACAGCGTCGTCCGGTGGTTGCGGAACTCCCACCACGCGGACTCGAGGTCGCGGAGCTGGTCCAGCGGCACGGTGCCCTCGGTGTAGACCCGCTCGGCGGTGTCCCGGAGGTCGGACATGCGGGTGAGCCCGACGACGCTGACGCCGATCGTGGTCAGCGCGACCAGCAGGATGGCCGCGAGCAGCCGGCCGCGGAGCCCGGGTCCGCGGCCGGCCGCCGCGGACCGGGTCGGCGGGTGGTCCGTGCTGTGCCCAGCCGGCTCGGGTGGGGGAACGCTCATCTCTCTTGCCTCCGGGGGGTCGACGACTCGTGCCTCTTTCGGTCGTCCGCGGTGCTCCTGAAGCCCAGGGCGGCGAATCAGCTAACTCATCTGCCCAAGTAGTTGACATTCTCGTCAGATCGCGGCGTGATGGTCTTCCGACCGGCGCTCCCGCCGGCCTCGACGAGGAGGACGGCGCATGGACTACGGCATCTCGGGACGGCCCGCCCTGGTGGTGGGTGGCAGCAAGGGGATCGGGCTGGAGGTCGCCCGCCTGCTCGCCGCCGAGGGGAGCGAGGTCGCGGTCGTGGCGCGGACGCAGCGCCACATCGACTCCGCCGTGGAGAGCATCACCGCGGCCGGCGGCAAGGCCGTCGGGGTGGCCGCGGACATGAGCACCGAGGAGGGCATCGCCAGAGCGGTCACCGAGGTGTCGGACCGGCTCGGCGCACCGCAGATCGTGGTGACCCAGGCGGACTTCCACGTGCGCGGCTTCTTCGCCGAGATCACCCGCGCCGAGGACTACGTGGACTCCTATCGCACCTACACCCTCAGCCAGGTGCACATGCTCCGCGCCGTGCTCCCCGGCATGCAGGAGGCCGGATGGGGGCGCTTCGTGCACATCGGCTCGGCGACCGCCAAGGAGCCGCAGATGAAGCCGCCCCACACGGTCGCCAACGCCACCCGGCCCTCGACGGTCGGACTGCTCAAGAGCGTGGCCGACGAGTACGCCCGCTTCGGCATCACGATCAACACCGTGGCGCCCGGCTGGATCGGCACCAAGACGACGAACTGGTACCTCGCCAACCACGAGGGACTGACCGACCCCGAGGCGCGGCGCACCTGGATGATCGAGCAGGCGGGCGTGCCGGCCGGACGGCTGGGGGAACCGGGGGAGATCGCCTCGACCATCGCCTACCTCTGCTCGGACCAGGCGGGCTACCTCACCGGCCACTACATCGCCGTCGACGGCGGCCAGCACCGGTCGGCCTTCTGATGGCAGCCTCGGGAGAGCGGCCCGCGCTCGTTCTCGTCCACGGTGGATCGCACGCCGCGAACTGCTGGGAGCCGACCGTCGCGGCGCTCGCCGAGCAGGCCCCCGACCTGCCGGTGCTGGCCGTCGACCTGCCCGGCCGCGGGCAGGAACCAGGGGACCTGGCCACGCTGACGATCGAGCGCTGCGCCGAGAGCGTGGTCGAGCAGGTCGACCGCGCCGGGCTGGGCCGGGTCGTGCTCGTCGGGCACTCGATGGCGGGCATCACCCTCCCCGGCGCCGCGCGGCGGCTCGGCGCCGACCGGCTGGCCGGACTGGTCTGGATCGCCTGCGCGATCCCGCCGGAGGGCGGCACGGTGCTCGACACGATCTCCGGCCCCCTCCGCTGGGTCGCCGCGCGGCGCGCCCGCAGCGGCGGTGTGTCCGCGCCGATGCCCCGACCCCTGGCCCGGTGGGCCTTCTGCAACGGGATGACGCCGGAGCAGACCGCGTGGACCCTCGCCCGGCAGTACCGCGAGGCCGCGACGGTGCTCGCCCAGCCGGTGTCGCAGGAGGGGATGCCGGCCGTCCCGCGCACATGGGTGCTGCCGCTGCGGGACCGGGCGCAGCCGCCCGTCCGGCAGCGGCAGGCGATCGGGCGCCTCGGGATCACCGACGTCGTGGAGGTCGACGCGTGCCACGACGTGATGGTCAGCCACCCCGGCGAGCTCGCCGAGGTGCTGGCCGAGCGGGCCCGGTGACCGCCGTGCACCCGCCGCCCGCGCCCGTCCCGCCACTCCCGATCAGCCCTGGAGGACCCCATGCCTGAGGCCGTCGTCGTCGAGGCCGTCCGCACGCCGATCGGCAAGCGGAACGGCGCCCTGGCCGGGATCCACCCGGCCGACCTCTCCGCCGCCGTGCTGGCCGCGCTCGCGGAGCGCACCGGGATCGACCCCGCCGTCGTCGACGACGTCGTCTGGGGGTGTGCCAACCAGGTCGGCGACCAGGGCTCGCAGCTGGGCCGGTACGCGGCGCTGGCCGCCGGGTGGCCGGAGACCGTGCCCGGGGTGACCGTCAACCGGGCCTGCGGGTCGAGCCAGTCCACCTTCGACTTCGCGGCGGGCATGGTCATGGCCGGCCAGTACGACGTCGTCGTCGCCGGCGGGGTGGAGTCCATGAGCCGGGTGCCCATCGGGCTCGGGCGCGAGCTCGGCCGCCCGGTCGGAGAGCTCGCACGGGAGCGCTACGCCGCCGCCCTCGCCGACTTCCCCGGCGGGAACTTCAACCAGGGGCTCGGGGCCGAGCTGATTGCCGCGAAGTGGGGCTTCACCCGCCGGCAGGTCGACGAGTACGCCGCGCGGTCCCACGAGCGAACGGCCGCGGCGGTGGACCGCGGCGCCTTCGACGCCGGATTGGTCCCCGTGCCCGCCGCTCCCGGCCTGACGGCCGACGAGGGGCTGCGCCGGGGGACGACGGCGGAGAAGCTGGCGGCTTTGAAGCCCTCCTTCAAGGCCGACGGGGTGCTGCACGCGGGGAACTCCTCGCAGATCAGCGACGGCGCCTCGGCCGCCCTGATCACCACGCCGGAGAAGGCGCGGGAGCTCGGCCTGACCCCGCTCGTCCGCTACCACACCGGCGCGGTCAGCGGCGCTGACCCGCTGATGATGCTGACCGGCCCCATCCCCGCCACCAAGAAGGTGCTGCGGCGCTCGGGCCTGGCCCTCGACGACATCGGCGCGTTCGAGGTCAACGAGGCGTTCGCCTGCGTGCCGATGGCCTGGCAGGCGGAGTTCGGTGTCGACGACGAGCGGCTCAACCCGCTCGGCGGGGCCATCGCCGTGGGGCACCCGCTGGGTGCGTCCGGGACGATCCTCATGACCCGGCTCGTGCACCACATGCGCGAGCAGGGCATCCGGTACGGCCTGCAGACCATGTGCGAGGGCGGCGGAACGGCCAACGCCACCGTCGTCGAGCTGGTGGGGTGACGGACCTGCGCCTCCCCGCGCATCCCGGCGCAGAGCCGCCCGGAACGGGCCGGCCGCGGCGGCCCACGTGGGCGGTCGTGGCGGTGTGCTGCGCCAGCGGCATGGTGGTGGCGCTGCAGCAGACCCTCGTCGTCCCGCTGCTGCCGGCGTTCCCGCGGCTGCTGGGCACGTCGGTCGAGAACGCCTCCTGGCTGGTCACCGCCACCCTGCTGACGGCCGCCGTCGCGACCCCGACCGTCGGGCGGCTCGCCGACATGTTCGGCAAGCGCCGGATGCTGCTCGCCTGCCTCGGCTCGATGGTCGCCGGATCCACGCTGGCCGCGATGTCGACCGGGTTCGTCGGGGTGGTGAGCGGCCGCGCACTGGAGGGGGTCGGCATCGCGCTGATCCCCGTCGGCATCAGCATCCTGCGCGACGAGCTGCCACGCTCCCGGGTGCCCGGGGCGGTCGCGTTGATGAGCGCCACCCTCGGGATCGGTGCGGCGGCCGGTCCCGCGCTCTCCGGCGTGCTGTTCGACCATCTGGGCTGGAGCGCCGTCTTCTGGACCTCCGCGGCACTGGGCTGCCTGCTCGTCGGCGCGGTCGCTGTCGTGGTCCCGCAGTCCCCGGTCCGGACCCGTGGCCGCTTCGATGTCGTCGGGGCGGCCCTGCTGTCCCTCGCGCTCGGCGCACTGTTGCTGGCCATCACCAAGGGCGGCTCGTGGGGCTGGTCCAGTGGCCGGGTGACCGGGCTGCTGCTCGGTGCGGCCTGCGCGCTGGCGATCTGGGTGCCGCAGCAGCTGTGGGTCCGCGAGCCCGTGGTGGACCTGCGCGTCTCGGCGCGCCGGCCGGTGCTGTTCACCAACGCCGCCACGGTCCTGATCGGCTTCGCGATGTCGGCCAACATGCTGACGACGACCCAGCAGCTGCAGATGCCGTTGTCGACCGGGTACGGGTTCGGGCTCAGTCCCTCACTGGCGGGGCTGGGCTTGCTCCCGGCCGGGCTCGCCATGGTGGCGATGTCACCGGTGTCCGCGGCCCTGACGCGCCGCTACGGTCCGCGCGCGTCGCTGATGGCGGGGGGTGCCGTCCTCGCCGGGGGTTATGCCATCCGCGCCTGGCTGACCGACGCGGTCTGGCAGGTGGTCGCCGGTTCCGCGGTGGTCGCCACGGGCGCGGCCCTGGCCTACGCGGCCATGCCGCTGCTCATCATGAGGTCCGTGCCGGTCACCCAGACGGCGTCGGCCAACGGGTTGAACGCGCTGCTCCGTGCCATCGGCACATCCTCGTCCAGCGCCGCCGTGGGCAGTGTCCTCGCGTCGACCACGGTCGCCGTCGGCGCCACCACGCTGCCCGCGCTGGCCGCCTTCCAGCAGCTGTTCCTGCTCGCCGGGGTGGCCTCGGTGGCGGCCGTGGGTTTCGCCGCCCTGGTGCCGGCGGGCTCCCCGTCGGCGGCCGAGGACGACGTGGTGCCGGACGTGCCGGCGCTCGACGTCGCGACGGGTGTCGCCGACGGGGACCACGCGCGCCGCAGGACGCCTCCCGCTTAGCGTTGCGGCGCCCGGCCCGGCGGGTCCCAGCCGAACAGCCCGCGGGTGAGCAGCAGCGACTGGACCCGCCGCATCTCGTCGCCGGCCAGCACGGGCCGGTGCCGCCAAGCCTCGTAGGGCAGCTCGGTGAGCACCACCCACAGGGCGACCAGGGCCGCCCGCGGCTCGGCGTCGGGCAGCAGCGGAGACCCGAGCAAGACCGTGCCGCCCACGTCCCGCAGGCAGTCGAGCAGCCGCCCCGTGGCCGGACGCAGCTCGGTCACGCCGGCGGCCTCGGTCGGCCAGAGGTGCAGCACCGTGCCGTGTCGTCGCACGACCCCGGTCCAGTCGTCGAGCCAGGTCTCCAGGGCGGGCACGTCGCCGACCTCGGGCAGCACGCTCAGCTGGGCGCAGACCGCGGACACGGCCTGGTCGGCCAGCGTGCGGAAGACGGCGGTGCGGTCGGTCCAGTACGCGTAGAAGCTGCCGTGGGCGACGCCGGCCTCGGCCACGATCTGGTTGACGCTCGTCCCGGCCAGTCCGCCTCGGTCGAACACCGTGACGGCGGCCTGCAGCAGGCGCTCGACGGTCGGGCGGGCCCGCTCGGTGACCGGCCGGCGCAGGCCCGGGGGGAACGCGAGGACGTCCGGGTGGCCGGCGGGACGCCGCGGGCGTCCGGACGGGAGGCCGGGGCGGGCGCCGGCCCGGGTGGTCGGGAACAGGGTGCCGTGCAGCACCCGGGCGAGGACGACGTCGACGTCGGCGGCCGCGGCCGCCGGCCTGCCCCCCGCGCGCGTGCCGGCCTCCAAGAGCACGTGCGACCAGGCCGTCAGCGCCATCACGGTCACGACGAGGGTCCGCGGCTCGAGCCCACCCAGGTCGGCGCTGAGCAGGCGGGGGAAGACGGCGGCCGTGAACCGCTCGAAGTGCTCCTCCTGCGGGTCCTCCGCCCCCCGGCTCTCCCGCGGGAGGGGCCAGAGCAGCCCCGGCGCGTAGGGCCGCATCACCTCAGCGAGCTCGTGCAGCCACGCGGCGAGGTCCTCGGCCGTCGCGGGGTCCGGGGTGAGCACCGGAAAGGCGTCGTGATGGACCGACAGGGCCGAGCCGAGCTCCGCGACCAGCATCTGGAACAGCGACTGCTTGCCGTCGAAGTACTGGTAGAACGCCGCGTCGGAACGTCCCGTGGCGGCGGCGATCGCGGCGCTGCTCGTCCCGTGGAAGCCCTGGTCGCTGAAGAGCCGGCGAGCCGCGTCGGCCATCTCCCGGATCGCCCGGGTCCCCTCGGGCCCGATCTCCGGGCCGACCGGGTAGGAGTCGCGGCGCCGGACCGGGAAGCCGGTTGCCGTCCCGCCTCCGGTGGTGTCCGGGAACCGCTGCATCGATCCGCCGGCTCCCTCGGTCTGCGGTCCGGGAGCCCCGGGCGTCCCCGTCCGCGTGCGGCGGGGCACCCGACCGATGAGCGGCCGGAATCGTGTGACGAATCTATCTCACTTGCCTGTATGACGATGGTCTCATTGGTGTCACGGCTCACAGGATCGCGCTCGGCGGTGGATGTCCGTGGCAGGTCGTGTTGCTCCGCCCGGTGATCCCGCCCGAGTAGACCCATGCCCCACGTCGTCCCGACCGCCCCGCGTCCCCGGAGGGGGACTGGGTGGGCACGGCCCACCTGCGCCTCGAGCGGCACGGGTCGTTCGCGCACCTCGTCGTCGACCGGCCGGTGGCACGCAACGCCATGACGCCGGCGATGTACTGGGGGATCCGGCTGGCCGTGTGCAGACGGCGGAGCGAGACCCCGGGCTCGCGGGGGCTGCTGATCGCCGGTACGGGCGACGTCCTGATCTCCGGCGGGGACCTGTCCGGCACCGGGGACGGTGGCTGGACCGACTTCGGCGACTTCCTGATGGACGTGACGCCGTCCGACACCCTCCGGCAGGCGGCGACCGTGCCGGACGGCGCCGGTCGCGCGCAACGACATCGAGCGCAGCCTCGACGCGCGGATCGGCCGCTACGACGGCATCGCGATGCGGACCAGCCTCCAGGGCCGGAGGTGCGCGAGGGCCACCTGGCCTTCAAGGAGCGCCGCGGTGCCGCCTGGGTCCACTCCGACCTGGGCGCCGCCGGCTCTGAGGCCGGGGGTGGACCGGGCCGGGAGGGCCATCGTCTTACCTAGTTGTCTGATTCACGGGGGCGGATTAGTGTCGCCCGTCACGAGGGCAGCTCGGCGGCCGGCCTGCGCAGGGGCGCAGCAGCTCCCGCCGGCCCCGGGCGCACCGAGCCCGGGCCATCCGCAGCAGAGGCACCTGTCGGCCGAGAGAGGGAGACGCTGGTGGTCCGCATCGAGCCCGTCCCGTGGGACGACCTGCCCGAGGAGTCGCGCGCCATGCTCGAGGCGGGTGCCGCCTCCGGGATGTACACGACCACGATGCCCATGCAGGTGGTCGCCTACAGCTCCGCGGCGCTGCAGGCCATGCACGCTGCCTACACCGCCACCTTCGGCAGGGGCCTGCTCGAGCCACGCCTGGTGGAGCTGGTCCGCCTCCGCAGCGCCCAGGCCGGCGGGTGTGCCCCCTGCGCGTCGTCCCGCAAGGACGACTCGGTCGGCGAGGACGACGTCGCCTGCCTGGTCGCCCCCGACCCGGCCGTGTTCGCGCCGCGCGAGCTCGCCGCCCTCCGCTTCTTCGACCAGCTCTGCTACGACCACCACGGCATCGACGAGGGGACCTTCCGCGGCCTCCTGGAGGTGTTCTCACCCGCCGAGGTCGTCGAGCTGGGCTTCCTGTGCGGCAACTTCCTGGGCGGGCACCGGTTCATGCACGCCCTCGACGTGCTCGGGGACGGCGAGCCCCTCGTGCGCTTCGACCCGTCCGAGATCGACCGGTCGCAGGCGACCGCCGACGCCGGCCCGGCCTGACGGCCTGGCGACAACCGCAGGACCGAAGGAGAGACATCGATGGATCTGCAGTTGGCGGGCAAGCGGGCGCTGGTCACCGGGAGCAGCGCCGGCATCGGCGTCGGCATCGCCGAGATGCTCGCGGCCGAGGGCGTGTCGGTCGTCGTGCACGGGCGCAACGCCGAGCGCACACGGGCGGTCGCCGAGCGCATCGCGGCGGGCGGGGGGAAGACCGCGTATGCCGTCGGCAGCCTGTCGACCGACGAGGGCGCGGCCGAGGTCGCGGACGCCGCGCTGGTGGCGTTCGACGGGATCGACATCCTCGTGAACAACGCCGGTGGCGCCGCGGAGGCGACCAACCCCTCGTGGTTCGCCACCGGCACCGAGGCGTGGCTGGACACGTACCAGAGCAACGTCCTGGCCGCGGTGCGCCTGATCCACCGGCTGACGCCGGGCATGCGCGAGCGCGGCTGGGGCCGGGTGATCAACATCGGCACGGGCGCCGCCATCACCCCCACCTCCGCGCAGCCGGACTACGGCCCGTCCAAGGCGGCGATGCTCAACATGTCCCTCGGCCTGTCCAAGGCGCTCAAGGGCACGGGCGTCACGTCCAACACGGTCTCGCCCGGCATGATCCGGACCGAGGGGCTGGAGCGGTTCCTGGCCAACTTCGCCGAGAAGCGCGGCTGGGGGGACGACCTGCAGAAGGCCGAGGACTACATCGTCAAGGGGACCGGCCAGACGGTCTCCCGGGTCGGCGAGGTCGACGACATCGCCTACGGCGTCGTCATGCTGGCCAGCCCCCGCTCAGACTTCGTCAACGGGGTCAACCTGCACCTCGACGGCGGGATCAGCCCGTCGATCCACTGAGCGCCCGCCGCCGGGACGGACCCCGGACGCGCCGGTAGCGTGCTGCCCCGGAGGACGACGAGCGGGGCGCGATGACGGTGGAGCAGGCGGAGGGCGGCACGGCCCGCCGTCCCAAGGCGGCGGTCGTGGTGGCGCACCGGATCGCGGAGCTGATCAGCGCGGGGGAGCTGCAGGAGGGCGACCCGCTGCCCAACGAGACGGCCATGCTCGCCGACCTCGGCGTCAGCCGGCCGACCCTGCGCGAGGCCCTGCGACTGCTGGAGACCCAGGGCGTGCTGCGGATGAAGTCCGGTCCCGGTGGGGGCCCCGTCGTCCGCCGTCCCGACCCGGGGAACCTGGCCGGCGCCATGACCTTGCTGCTGCAAGGCCTGGGCGCCGGCTTCGGCGAGGCGCTGGTGGCCTGGGCCGCGCTCGAGCCCGTCGCCGCCGGCCTGGCGGCGCGGGCGGCCACCGACGGGCAGCTGGCGGCCCTCGAGGAGCAGGCCGCGCGGATGGCGGCGGCCTCCGCCGAACCAGCCTTCTACACGGAGAACGCCCGCTTCCACGCGCTGCTCGCCGAGGCGGCGGGCAACACGGTCGTCCTCGTCGTCCTGGAGGCCATCGCCCGCATCACCGCGGGGATCGGCGCCGGCATCTCGGTGCCGCGGTCGTTCCGGGGGGCCCTGGCCGACCAGGCCCTCGACCTCGTCGAGGCCCTGCGAGCGCGCGACGAGGCGGCGGCCACCGCGGTGATGGCCGCGACCATGGGCGACTGGCAGCGGTTCGTCGCCTCCCGCTACCCGGACCTGCGCGCCGAGCCGATCCGCTGGACGCCGGTCGCGGACTGAGCCCGCGGGCCGTCAGGCGCCGCGGGACAGCACCGGGTCCGTGGCGCGGGCGGCGGCGGGGGCGGGGGAGGACTCGGCGTCGGGGTAGAACCGGGTGCTCCAGCGGCGCAGGGCCCGGAAGCCGGCTGCCTCGCTGGTCGCCAGCGCCGGGGGGTCCAGGTACATCTGGTTGTCCCAGATCGTGATGTCCTGCGGCAGGGCGCCCTTGATGACGTCCAGCCGGCGGGTCCGGTCCTCGGCGGTGCTGCCGGGGACGTCCTCCAGCCAGTAGGTGCCGAACATCTCGGTGCGGTCGTCGTCGACGGGCGTGGTGGAGATCAGCATCAGCCGCCACCCCTCGGGGGTCAGTTCGGCGTTGTAGGCGAAGCCGATCCCGACCGAGTGGATCGTGATGGTGTTCCGCCGGTCGTCGGGCCGGTCCACGCCGTCGGCCCAGCGCCGGCCGAAGCCCGCCACCGTGTGCCACACGGTGTCGGTCACGTCCTGCTGCAGGATCACCGGCGCCAGCGGGGTGCCGTGGACGAAGCGGAAGTGCTCGGGGTCGACGGAGTTCTCGAGCACGTACTGCGGGTGCACCTGGGTGTCGGTGTAGTGCGAGGTGCCGTCGGGCAGCGGCGACTGGAACGTCAGGCCGGCGATGTGCGGGGTCACGTCGGTCAGCAGGTCCGGGATGTCGTAGAACGGGTCCCGCCCGTGCAGGTCGTGCCACAGGAAGAGGACGTCGTCCTTCTCCTGCACGTGCCACGTCCGGATCCGGCGGGCGTTGTTGGGCCGGTCCTGGTAGGGGATGGACACGTTCCGGCCGTCGGGCCCCCACGTCCAGCCGTGGAAGGGGCACTGGATCCCCGTGGCGGTGACCGTGCCGCCGTACGCCAGGTTCGCGCCCAGGTGCCGGCAGTAGGCGTCCATCACATGGACGACCTGCTGCTCGTCCCGCCAGGCGACGAGGTCCTGCCCGAAGTACCGCAGCGGGACGACGCCCTCCGCCGGCACCGTGGAGGACCAGCCGATCTGGAACCAGCCGGTGGGCTTCATGCTCAGGGTCGTCCGCACGGGGCACTCCTCGGTCTTCCGGATCACAAAATTCCTGTATAGAAATTAACGGTTCAGCGGCCGGACGGCAAGGGACCGCGGGCCCGAGGCGGCGACAGGAGGCGGACATGACCGAAAACGACGTGGAACGGCGGCGGCGGCGACGGGAGGCGGCGGCGCGCTGCCGACGGGGCCGTCGACCACCGGCCCCGGCCCGGCTCGGTGCGGTGCAGAACCCGCTCGTCCCGCTGCTGCGCGAGGCCGAGATCGGGGCCCTGGTGGAGCAGTTCGCGCCGGAGGTGGCCGTGGTGCCCACGGAGTGGCGCGGCTTCCGGCACGCCGAGGTCGTGGCCGCGATCGGCGGACCGCGCACCCGGGTGCTCGTCTGCGACTCCGGAAGCGCACCCGGCGGCGCCCTGGCGCTGCCGCACGGGGACCCCACGACGCTGCCGCCGCCGCCGGAGGGCGGCGGCGTGCGGTGGGTGTTCACCACCTCGGGCAGCACGGCCCGACCCAAGGGCGTCGGGCACACCGATGCATCCGTCGCCGCCGGGTCCAACGCGACCGTCGAGCAGTTCGGCGTCGGCCCCGACGACCTCTTCCCGATGGCATACCCCTATGCGCACATCGGCGGCATCACCTTCCCGGTGACGGCGCTGCGCACGGGGTGCCGCGTGGTCCTGCTCGACACCTTCGACCCGGCCGCCACCCCTCGGGCCATGGCGGAGGCGGGGGCGACGATCCTCGGCAGCGCCACGCCGTTCTTCCAGGCCTACCTCGCCGCGCAGCGGCGAGCCGGCCCGGGGCGGCTGTTCGGCCGGCTCCGCATCTGCATGGGTGGCGGCGCGCCGGTCGCGCCCGAACTCGACGAGGTGGTCCGCCGTGAGCTGGGCGGGCACGGCGTGGCCAACGGGTACGGGCTGACCGAGTTCTCCATCGCGGGGTTCCCGCCGCTCGACGACGCCGCGGCCAAGGCGGTCTCGGCGTGGCGTCCCGGCCCCGGGCTGGAGGTGCGCATCGTCGGCGCGGACGGAGTTCCCTGACCGGCCGGGACCGAGGGCGAGGTGCGGGTGCGCGGTCCCCAGCGGTTCGCCGGGTACCTGGAGGCCGACCTCGACGCGGCCGGCCTCGACGAGGAGGGGTTCGTCCGGACGGGGGACCTCGGCGTCCTCGACGACCGCGGACTGGTCACGATCACCGGCCGAATGAAGGAGATCGTCGTCCGCAACGGCGAGAACATCTCGATGTCCGAGGTGGAGGCGGTGCTGGCCACCCACCCGGCGGTCGCCGATGTCGCCGTCGTCGGGCTGCCGGACGAGCGCCTCGGTGAGCGGTGCTGCGCCGTCGTCGTCCCCGCTCCCGGGACCGAGCCGCCGACGACGGCGGACCTCGGCGAGCACTGCCGGCGAGCTGGCCTGGCGCGGTACAAGGCGCCCGAGCAGATCGTGGTCCTGGCCGCCCTGCCGCGCAACGCCATGGGGAAGCTCCAGCGGGCCGAGATCCGCAGGGCCCTGGCGGCGCGGGAGTAACGCGGCAGCGGGGTCCGGCGGGTGGTGCGGCCGCGCCGGAACGCTGCCGCACCACCCGCCGGGCGTGCTGGTGGGTCTACAGGTCGTAGATGCCCTCCGTGTCGAGCACCTGGTAGTCCGACAGCGAGCCGTCGGTCGCACCCGTGGCCACGATGGTGATCGAGGAGCAGATGTTCGGCGAGATCGAGGGGACCGCCTCGCCGTTGCACTGGAACGTCTCGCCGCCACCGACGGGGTAGGACTGCGCGGGCATCGTGTCCAGCGCCTCCTGGATCCCGGCCGGCGTCAGGTCGGGGGTCTCGTCCGCGTTGACGGCGCGGGCGAAGCTGAGCATGGCCTGGTAGCCGCTCACGGACCGGTTCAGGTCGGTGACGTCGCTGTAGGCGTCCATGACCGCCTGGTACAGCTCGTACTCCTCGTCGCCCTCCTCGAAGACCGCCTGCGCGATGACGTCGACGCCCTCGAAGCCACCGGGGATGGACGCCGCGGCGTCCTGGCTCACGCACCGGTCGAGCACGACGACCTGCGTGTCGAGGCCCAGGGTCTGGATGGCGCGCAGGGCGCTGGAGCAGAAGGTGACGTCCCCGATGATGTAGATCATGTCGGGGTCGGACTCGGCGGCCGCCTGGAACTGCGGCGTCATGTCCGCCGTGCCGGGGGCGATCCTGACCAGCTCGACCTCGCTCCCGGCGTTCCCGAAGAGCAGGGGCCCGAACCGGGCGGCCGGATCGGCTGCCGCGGGCACGTCGATGACGACCATCGTCGCGTTCTGGACGTCGTTGGCGCGGGCGTAGGCCGCCGGGCCACCGAAGGCCACCAGCGGGTTGAAGAAGACGTTCACGCCGGGGTCGGTCAGCGACGTCCCCGTGGAGATGTAGTTGGCCGCCACCGGGATGTCCGCGGCGGTGACGATCTGCAGCCACGGGTCCACCTGCTGGGGACTGGCCGCAACGACCGCCGCGACCCCCTCCTGCACCATCTCGTTGCCGCACTGCTGGGCGCCGGCCGGGGTGCCGCCCTCCTCGCACACGATGAGCTCGATCGGCCGGCCGTGCAGTCCGCCGAGCCGCTCGTTGATGTACTCGGCGGCCGCCTCGGCGCCGCGGATCTCGGGCGTGAAGTCGATGGCCTGGGTCTGGCCGGTGCTGATGTAGCCGATCGTCACGGGCTCGCCCTCGGCCGGGTCCTCCTCACCCAGCGCCTCCGAGGAGGCCCCGGTCTCCGCCGTCCCGCCTCCACCACCGCCGTCGTCGTCGTCCCCGCAGCCCGCTGCGACGAGGACGAGGGCGAGCAGGGTCGTGGGGATGACGGCCCGGGAGCGGAGCCGACGGGTGGACGAAGACATTGGCGGTCCTGCCTCTCTGATGGCGTGCCGGGGTGGCGTGTGTCACGCCCGACGGGAACGCGGGGACCATAGATGAATCAGGTAGATGTTCGTACCTGTTGTAACCGAGCTGGTATCAAGTCGGCGGCGTCCGTCGAATGGCCGAGGGGACCGTTCCGGCGGACGTCGGCCGGTCGGTGCCGTCGCTTGACGCCCTCCATCGGCCGACCTACGTTTGACGAACACGTCAAAACCAGGTCGCGCGTGTGCGACCGAGATCGTCCGCCGCGTGCGGGGCGGGTCAGGAGATCGGCGAAGATGACCGGAACGTCAGACGCCTACGTGCTGGCCGGGTGCCGCACGGCCATCGGCACCGCCTTCAAGGGCACGCTGAACCAGACCTCGGCCTTCGAGCTCGCCGAGACCGTCGTCGAGCAGGCCGTCGGCCGCTCCGGCATCCGCGCCGAGGACATCGACGACATCATGCTCGGCGAGGTGATGCAGGGCGGCGGCGACCTCGCCCGGCACACCGCCGTCCGGCTCGGCCTCACCTCCGCGCCGGGCCTGGCGCTCCAGCGGCAGTGCGCCTCGGGGCTGTCGGCCGTGGCGGGAGCCGCCGGCAGCATCCGGGCCGGCATGGACCGCGTCGTCGTGGCCGGCGGGGTGGAGTCCTCGTCGACCCGGCCGGCGTCGGCCTACCGCAGGCCCGGCACCGACGAGTGGCAGCAGCCGTGGATGCCGCCGTCGCACCCGGCCACCGCCGAGGCGCCGGCCGACGACATGTCGATCACGGTCGGCTGGAACACCGCGAAGCTGGCCGGGATCAGCCGCGAGGACATGGACGCCTGGGCGCTGCGCTCCCACCAGCGCGCCCTGGCGGCCATCGACGACGGCCGCTTCGCCCAGGAGATCGTCCCGATCAAGGCCTCGCGCCCCGACGGCGAGACCGTGCTGTTCGATACCGACGAGCACCCGCGCCGTGGCACCACGGCCGAGCGCCTCGCCGGGCTCAAGGTGCTGCACCCGGAGATCGAGGGCTTCAGCATCACGGCCGGCAACTCCTCCGGCATCAACGACGGTGCCGCCGCGCTGGTCCTCGGGGACCACGACGCGGTCCTGCGCTCGGGGGTCGAGCCGCTGGGCGTCGTCCGGTCGTGGGCGTCGGTGGGTGTGGACCCCGTCCGCACCGGGCTGGCCCCGCAGCTGGCCATCCCCAAGGCGCTCGAGCGGGCCGGGCTGTCGCTCTCCGACGTCGACCTGTTCGAGATCAACGAGGCCTTCGCGTCGGTGCCGGTGGCCGCCGTCCGCGCGCTGGGCCTGGACGAGGACAAGGTCAACGTCAGCGGCAGCGGCTGCAGCCTCGGGCATCCCGTGGCCGCCACCGGGGCGCGCATGGTCGTCACGCTCCTGCACGAGCTCCGCCGCCGGGGTGGCGGGATCGCCGTCGCCGCGCTGTGTGCCGGTGGCGGCATGGGCTCGGCAATGGTCCTCGAGGTCCGCTGACCGCTGCCGCGCCCGCTGCCCGGCGGGCCGTCCCCTCCCTGGAAACGGAGCTCGGTATGGACGACGCGGAGATGCGCACGCGGATCGGCGTGGCCGATCTGCTGGCGACCTACCAGTGGCGGGTCGACGCGGGCCGGATCGAAGAAGCGGCTGCGCTCTTCGCCGCGGACGGGGTCCTCTTCAACGGGGTGGAGGACGCCGTCGGACCCGAGGGGGTCCTCGAGTTCTTCGGCCGCTCGAAGGACGGGTTCCTCGCGGCGGACTTCCTGCCCGCGCGCCACCACCTGAGTTCGATCCGGATCGAGCCGCGCGCGGACGGGACGGTCCGCGCCTCCTCCTGCTTCCAGTACATCGGGAGCCGGGGGCTCGACCACTGGGGGACCTACCGGGACGAGGTCGTGGAGATCGACGGACGGTGGCTGTTCGCCCGCCGCCGCATCACCGTGGAGGGGTACGTCGCCGGCTCGCCGGTGCCCGGCATGCAGGGGCGCGGGGCGGTGCAGACTCCGGAGTGAGCGGACCCGGGGGGCCGGCCGGCCGGCCGACCCCCCGGCGTCCTCACCTCAGGGGCGGTCCTTGACCGCCGGCCGGATCGCCGGGGCGTCGCGCCAGTCGTCCAGCCCGTACTCGGCGGTGCCGACGTAGACCTGGCCGCCGGAGACCTCGCTCCAGTGCGCGTGGTTGAGCTGGTGCAGCGTGAAGGCGGCATTGAGGGCCGCCGGGAACCCCATCGCGTCCTGCGCCTGGTTCACCGACTCCTTTACCAGCAGCGCGGCCATCGAGGGGATCCGCGCGATCCGGCGCGCGAACTCCAGCGTCCGGTCCGAGAGCTCGGCGGGCGGGAAGACCTTGCTCACCATGCCGAGGGCGTAGGCGTCGTCGGCCGACAGGGAGTCGCCGGTCCAGAGCAGCTCCTTGGCCTTGCGCGGCCCGAACTCCCACGGGTGGCCGAAGTACTCCACCCCGCACATCCCCAGCCGGGTCCCGACGACATCGGCGAAGACGGTCCCCTCCGCGGCGACGACGAGGTCGCAGCACCAGGCCAGCATCAGGCCGGCGGAGAGTACGTTACCGTGCACCTCGGCGATCGTGGGCTTGCGGAGGTCCCGCCAGCGCCGGGTGTTCTCGTAGTAGAAATGCCACTCCTGCCGGGTGCGGCCCTCCGCACCCTCGTGCGCGGCGCCGCAGCACCGGTAGGTCGGGTGCTGGTCCGGGCCGGGCTCGCGCTCGGCGAGGCTCTCCGGGGTTCCCATGTCGTGGCCGGCGGAGAACGACGGGCCGGCACCCCGCAGGACGACCACGCGGACCGTGTCGTCGGCCTCGGCCCGCTCGAAGGCCTCACCGAGCTCCACCAGCAGGCCCCGGTTCTGGGCGTTGCGGGCCTTCGGGCGGTCCAGCGTGATGCGCGCGATGCGCCCCTCGTCCAGCGACTCGTAGCGGATGAAGCGGTACTGGGCGTCCGGCGGCGGCATGGGTCTCCTCGGGAGGTGGGCCCGGTCGGAGCCGCTCGGGCCATGGTCAGCCCCGACCTCCCCGGGCTAAGATTTGACGATGGTGTCAAGTATCGCTCCCGGCGGCAAGGCCGCCTCCGTCCCCGACCCCGCCACCACCGCCGTCGTGGTGGTCGAGTGCCAGCGCGGCGTGATCGGCGACGTGTCCATGCTGCCGGCGCTCGCGCGGGACGCCGCCGACGTTGTCCCCGTCATCGCCCGGCTGCTGGACGCCGCCCGGGCGGCCGGGGTGACCGTCGCGCACGCGACCTTCGAGGGCTCCCTCGGTGCCCGCTCCCGGGGCACCGCCCCGCTGTGGCGCGCGACGAAGGCCAGCGACGAGTGGACCGCCGGCCACCCGGGCACCGAGGTCGTTCCCGAACTGCTGGAAGAGGGCGACCTCGTGCTGCCCCGCCACCACGGGCTGTCGCCGACCTGGAGGACCGAGCTGCTGCCGGTGCTGCGCAACCGCGGCATCCGCACCCTCGTGCTGACCGGCGTCTCGTTGAACGTGGCGCTGCTGCTCACCGCCGCGGAGGCCGAGGCGGAGGGCTTCACCGTCGTCGTCCCGCGCGACGCGGTCGCCGGCACCCCACGGGAGTACGGCGAGCAGGTCCTGCAGAACACCATCTCCATGCTGGCCCGCATCACCACCGCCGACGCCCTCGTCGCCGGGTGGCAGAGCCCGGTCGAGGTCGCCCGGTGAGCGGCGGAGAGCTGACCGGGCGGACGGCGTTCGTCACCGGCGCGAGCCGGGGGATCGGGGCGGCCATCGCCGGCCGGCTCGCTGCCGCCGGTGCGAACGTCGCGGTGTTCGCGGTGGCCGAGGGCAGCTCCGGGCGCCTCCCGGGGACCGTGCACTCCGTGGCCGGGGGGATCGCCGCCGCCGGCGGGCGGGCGCTGGCCCTGGAGGGCGACCTGCGCAGCGACGCCGACGTCGAGGCGGCCATCGCGCGCACCGTCGAGGAGTTCGGCGGGCTGGACATCGTCGTCAACAACGCGGCGGCCTTCGACACCACGCCGACCAGCGCCATCAGCATGAAGCGCTACGACCTCCTGCACGCCGTCAACGCGCGCGGCACGTTCCTGGTGAGCCGGACGGCGCTGCCGCACCTGGAGAAGTCGGCCGCGGCCCACGTGGTGTCGATCTCGCCGCCGCTGACGCTGGACCCGCGCTGGCTCGGCCCCCACCTGGCCTACACGGCGTCGAAGTACGCGGTCAGCCTCACGACGCTCGGCCTGGCCGCCGAGCTGGCCGACCGGGGGATCGCCGCGAACTCGGTGTGGCCGAGCACGGCGATCGCCACCGAGGGCATCCGCGTGATCCTCGGCGAGGAGACCGCGGCCCGCCGGGCCCGCCGCCCCGAGGTGGTCGCCGACGCCGTGCTCGCGATCGTGCGCCGCGATCCCCGGACGTGCACTGGCCGGCTGCTCACCGACGTCGAGGTCCTGCGCGAGGAGGGGGTCACCGACCTCTCCGGCTACCTCATGGGCGACGACGAGGCGGAGCTCGAGGCCAGCTTCTTCCTGCCGGAGGCGACCGCGTGACCACCGACGCCCGCACCGTTGCGCAGTCTGCCGCGGGCGCCGCCCACCACGCGCACTCGGTCATGCACTGCAACCTGAACTCCGCCGACGACCAGCGGTCCGTGGCCTTCTACATGGCCGCGCTCGACGTCGAGCCGCGGATGCGGTCGGTCAGCACCGACGGTGACTCCACCTTCATGGGCCTGTTCGCTGGCACCGCGAGCATCACCACCTTCCTGTACGACCGCCGTGGCCCCCGGGCCGCGCCGGCGCTCGAGCTGGTCGGTTGGTCGCGCCCGGCGACCGAACCGGCCGGCCCCGACGCCGTTCCGCCCGTCTACACCGGCGTCGGGTACCGGACCACGGACCTGCGCGTCGTGCGGTCCCGGCTGGTCGCGCTCGGCGCCGAGGTCGAGACGGTGGACGGGGGTGTCCGGGCACGCGGCCGCACCTGGCCGGCGCTGCGCACCACGGACCCCGACGGCGTGCCGGTCGAGGTGCTCGAGGTGCCCGCGGCGGAAGGGGACCCGGTCGCCGGTGCGTTCGCCTTCGTCCGCCTGCGCAGCAGCGACCTCGACCGGACCGCGGCCTGGTTCGGCGCGATCGGCTGGGAGGCTCGCGGGGACCGTGGGCCGGCCGGGGGAGAGCACCTTTCCCTTGTCCTCCCGGAGGACCCGACGTTCTCCCTGGAGTTCAGCCTCGCGCCGGCCGCGCCGGCCGGGGCAGTGCCGCGGCGGGCCAACACCCAGGGGCTCTACCGCATGGCGCTCGCGGTCGAGGACGTCGCCGCCGCCCGCGCCTCCCTGGTGGCCTCCGGGGTCGCGGGAGAGGTGCCGGAGCCGGAGTTCGTGCCGATGCCCGACACGCCCACCGGCGGCTTCACGGTGTTGTTCCTCAAGGGGCCCGACGCCACGGTCGTCGAGCTGGTCGACCGTCCGCGGTCGACGGTCCGCCGCCCGCTGCAGCCTCAGTGGGACAGCCCGGCCTGACGGATGCATCAAGTCCGCCGGACGACCGCCGCTGAGCGTGTCCGTGCCTGGCCGGAGGCGTCTGGCGCCGGACCGAGGACGCTGACTTGACGCTTTCGTTGACAACGTCGACGGCGGCGCCATAGCGTGACGGACGACCCCTCGGGGCCGGTGAGCACGGCTCGCCGGCCCCGGCACGGGGAACGGCCCGGCCGGCGCGTCCGGCGGCCGCCGCGGCACATCGCCAGGGAGGAACCACTCGTGACCACACAGGTGCCCATCGCCGAGGACCTGTTCACCTGGCCGGCGGAGGAGCCCGCGCTCATCGCCGGCCGCGCCTCCGACGGCTCGCTCGTCTTCCCGTACCGCCGCTCCCGCATCGTCGGGGGCACGCGTGAGGAGCTCGAGCGGGTGGAGCTGCCCCGCCGCGGCACCCTCTGGACCTTCACCACCCAGGTGTTCCGCCCCCCGGCGCCGCCCTACGCCGGGGAGGACGACGCGAAGAGCTTCCCGCCCTTCGCCGTCGGCTACGTCGAGCTCCCCGGCGCGCTCCGCGTCGAGACCCGGCTCACCGAGGCCGACCCGGCGAAGCTGCGGATCGGCCAGGAGATGGAGCTGCGGATCCTGCCCTTCGCGCACGACGCCGAGGGCAACCAGACGATGACCTTCGCCTTCGCACCGGTCGACGGCGAGTCCAGCGCGAGCGGGGAGAACTGACCATGTCTGCGGACGTCGCGATCATCGGCACCGGCCTGCACCCGTTCGGCCGGTACGGGAAGAAGTCCGCGCTCGAGATGGGCGAGGACGCCGTCTACGCCGCGCTCACCGACGCCGGGGTGCAGTGGTCGGACATCCAGGCCCTGTACGCGGGCAGCATGGAGGTCAAGAACCCGGAGGCGATAGTCGGGCTGCTGGGGCTGACCGGCGTGCCGGGGCGGGCGGTCTTCACCGGCTGCGCCACCGGTGCCACCTCGCTGTTCGCCGCTGCCAACGCGATCCAGCTGGGGCAGGCCGACGTGGCCATCGCCGTGGGTCTGGACAAGCACCCGCGCGGGGCCTTCTCCGACCACCCGTCGGTGTCCGGGCTGCCGGACTGGTACGGCGAGCTGGGCCTGTTCCTGACCACGCACTTCTTCGGCATGAAGATCCAGCGCTACATGCACGACCACGGCATCTCCGAGCTCACCCTGGCCCGGGTCGCCGCGAAGGCCTTCCGCAACGGCCAGGCCACCGCCCACGCCTGGCGCCGCACCCCGATGACCGAGGACCAGATCCTCGAGTCGCCGGTGCTCAACCACCCGCTGCGGCAGTTCATGTACTGCGGCCCCAACGAGGGCGCCGCGGCGGTCGTCGTCTGCCGCGCCGACCTCGCGAAGCAGTACACCGATACCCCGGTGTTCCTGAAGGCCAGCACGCTGCGCAGCCGGCGCGAGGGCGCCTTCGAGCTGCTCTCGCCGTCCTTCCCGCTGGCCGAGGCGCCCAGCCCGACCGTCGACGCGTCGAAGGAGGCCTACGAGGCCGCGGGCCTGGGCCCGGAGGACGTCGACGTCATCCAGCTGCAGGACACCGACGCCGGCTCGGAGATCATCCACATGGCCGAGAACGGGTTCTGCGCGGACGGCGAGCAGGAGGAGCTCCTCGCCGCCGGCGAGACCGAGATCAAGGGCCGGCTGCCGATCAACACCGACGGCGGCCTGCTGGCCAACGGCGAGCCGGTCGGCGCGTCGGGCCTCCGGCAGATCCACGAGCTGGTCACCCAGCTGCGCGGCCGGGCCGGGGACCGTCAGGTGAACGGCGCGCGCGTCGGGTACGCCCAGCTGTACGGCGCCCCCGGGACGGCCGCCGTCACCATCCTCTCCCGGTGACCGCCCGCTCGGCGGCGCTGGCCGAGCTGGTCCGGCCCGGTTGCCGGGTCCTGGTCGGCGACGGGCTGGGCAGCCCGCGGTCGGTGTCCGCCGAGCTCTCCGCCGCCGCCCGGGTGGCGGGCGGGGTCCGGCTCCTGCTGGGCTGGCTGCCGGTCGCCGACCCCGACCTGGACCTGACGGCGTTCGCCGACGCGCGGACGACGATGTCGGGGTACTCGCTCCGCCGGCCCATCGACGCCGGGCTGGTGCGCTCGCTGCCGGTGCGGCTGTCGACGGTGCCCGCCCTGCTGCACGGCCCGCTGCGGCCCGACGTGCTGGTCGCCTCGGTCGTGCGCCGGCCCGACGGCGGTCTCGGCTTCGGCACGGAGGTCTCCTGGCAGCGCGCCGCGGTGGACGCCGGCGCCCTCGTGGCCGGCGTCCTGTCCCCGCGGATGCCCTCGTGCGAGGCGGGGCCGCCCCTGCCGGAGGACCGGGTGGTCCTGGTGGGGGAGACCGGCGAGGCCCCGGCCACGCTGGCGTTCACGTCACCCGGTCCGGTGCACCGGGCAATCGCCGAGCACGTGGCGGCCCTCGTGCCCGAGGGCGCCCGCGTCCAGGTCGGCCCCGGAGCGCTGGGCGGCGCGGTGCTGGAGGCGCTGCGCACTCCGGTGCTCGTCGACTCCGGGCTGCTGCCGGAGGGCGTGGTCGACCTCGAGGCGCGGGGCCTGCTGCTGGGCACGCCGGTGACCACCTACCTCGCCGGCGGGCCGCGGCTGCTCGAGTGGGCCGACGGCCGCCCGCTGCTGCACCGGCTCGAGCACACCCACGACGTGACCCGGCTGACCACCGGCGCCCCGCTGGTCGCGGTGAACACCGCGCTGGAGATCGACGGCCAGGGCCAGGTCAACGTCGAGGGCCTGCCGGGCGCGGCGATCGGCGGCATCGGCGGTCACCCCGACTTCGCGCTGGCCGGAGCACGGTCGCCGGGCGGGCTGAGCGTGCTCGCCGTGCCCGCCGCCCACGGGGCCGGCAGCACGCTGGTGGACCGGCTGTCCGTGCCGGTCACCACCCCCGGGCACGACGTCGACGTCGTCGTCACCGAGCACGGCGCCGCCGACCTGCGCGGCCTCGATCGGACGGAGCGGGCCGCCGCGCTCGCGGACCTGTGGGCGCGGTCGGCCGCGCCGGACCCGATCCCGGCCGGCCGCTGACGGTTCCGGCCGCATCCCGCCGCGGCGGACGACACCAGGAGGCCCGCGATGCGGGTGGACCACCCCGTGGATGCCCAGAGCGGGCAGCTGGACTGCCGGGCCGAGGCCGCCCGCGCCGAGGCCGCCGGCTACGACGGCCTGTGGCTGAGCGAGATCGCCCACGACCCGTTCCTCGGGCTCGCGCTGGCGGCCACCGCCACCGAGCGGATGGACCTCGGCACGGGCATCGCGGTCGCCTTCGCCCGGAACCCGATGTCGACCGCGACGCTGGCCAACGACCTGCAGGCCCTGTCGGGCGGCCGGATGATCCTGGGGCTGGGCACCCAGGTCAAGGCGCACGTCACGCGCCGGTTCAGCATGCCCTGGGGGCAGCCCCGCGCCCGCCTGCGCGAGTACGTGCTGGCGCTGCGCGCCATCTGGGCCTCGTGGCACACCGGCGCGCCGCTGGACTTCGAGGGCGAGTTCTACACCCACACCCTCATGTCGCCGATGTTCGTGCCGCCGCCGCACCCGCACGGCGCGCCGCCGGTGTTCCTGGCCGCGGTCGGGGAGGCCATGACCGAGACCGTGGGAGAGGTGGCCGACGGTTTCCTCGTGCACGGGTTCAGCACGGAGCGCTACCTGCGGGAGGTGTCCCTGCCGGCGCTGCGCCGTGGCCGCGAGCTGGCCGGGGCGACCATGGAGGGGTTCACCGTCAGCGGGATCCCGATGCTGGCCACCGGGCACACCGAGGAGGAGCTGGCCCGGGCCGTCGCGGACATGCGCGGCCGGATCGCGTTCTACGCCTCGACGCCGGCCTATCGCGCCGTGCTGGAGCTGCACGGCTGGGGCGCCCTCGGCGACGAGCTCCACGCGATGACCCGCGAGGGGCGCTGGGCCGAGATGGGCGGCCTCGTCGACGACGACGTGCTGCACACCTTCGCCGTCGTCGGGGAGCCGGCGCAGGTCGGGGCGGAGCTGCTGCGGCGCTACGGCGACGTGGTCACCCGGATGACGCTGCACTGCCCGCCGGAGGCCGCCGAGCAGGTCCTCGGCACGTTGCGCGGCGCCGCCGCGGTCGCGCGGTGACCGCCCCGCTGCTCGTCGGGGACGTCGGGGCGGTGCGGGTGCTCACCCTGCTCCGGCCGGAGGCCCGCAACGCGCTGTCCGGCGAGCTGATCAGCGCGCTGTACCGGGCGCTGCGCGAGGTGGACGCCGACGAGGGGGTGCGCGCCGCCGTCCTCACCGGCAGCTACCCGGCGTTCTGCGCGGGCGTCGACCTCAAGGAGGCCGCCCGCGACGGCGCGGCGTACTTCGCCCGCTTCGACACGGAGAACTGCATCGGTCAGGCCGCGCTCGTGCGCAAGCCGCTCGTGGGCGCCGTCAACGGGGCGGCCTTCACCGGCGGGCTGGAACTGGCCCTGGGCTGCGACTTCCTCGTCGCCTCCGAGCGGGCGGTGTTCGCCGACACCCACGTCCGGGTGGGCGTGCTCCCCGGGGGTGGGATGACCGTCCGTCTGCCCGCCCGGGTGGGACCCGCCGCGGCTCGGCGGATGTCGATGACGGGCGAGGTGGTCGACGTCGCCCGCGCCGAGCGGCTCGGCCTGGTCACCGAGGTGGTGCCGCACGCGGAGCTGCTGGACCGGGCGGTTGCCCTGGCCTCGGCCGCGGCCGAGGTGCCGGCGGCGGCGATGGCCGGGCTGAAGGCGCAGTACGCGGCGGGGGAGCGGGCCGTCCTGGGTGGGGCGTTCGCGGCGGAGACCGAGCTCGCCGGCCACTGGCAGGCCGACCCGGCCAGCGCCGACCACGCGGGGCTCGAGGAGCGCCGGCGGGCGGTCCTGGAGCGCAACCGCCGTCAGCTCGGCGGCTGAGCGGCGGGCCGGCCCGCCGGTGTCCCGACGGTTCCGGCCGCCACCAGCTCCTCGATCGCCTCCGGTCCGTAGCCGAGCTCGCCGAGCACCTCCACCGAGTGCTCGCCGACCCGTGGCCCGGGACGGCGGACCGCGGGCAGGGTGTCGTCGAACTGGACCGGGGGCGCGGCCAGCCGGAGGGTGGGGTGCTCCGGATGCGCCATGAGGTAGCCGTTCGCCTCGACGGCGGGGTCGTGCAGGACCTCGGTCGGCGCGGCGAGGACGGCGAAGATGCACCCCTCCGCCCGCAGCCTGCGCTCGGCCTCGTCCCGGTCCAGCGCGGCGACCGTGGTGCGGATGCGGGCGTCGACGACCTCCCACGCCGCCCGCCGAGCCCCGGGGTCGGCGAGCTCGTCGACCAGGTCGTCGAGCCCGAGCGCGCGGCAGGCCTGGGCCCAGTAGCGCGCCTCGTCGAGCATCATCAGCGTCAGCCAGCGGCCGTCGGCGGTGCGGTACTGGCGGGTCAGCGGGCTGCGGTCCGTCGCCCGGGCGGCCGGCATCTGGGTGCCGCTCATCGAGCTGTAGCCGAGGTCCGGGCCGAGGGTCCAGGCGGCGGCACCGAGCAGGGAGGTGTCGACCACGGTGCCCTTCCCGGTGCGCAGCACGTGCACGAGGGCGGCGCAGATGCCGCCGGCGAGGAACATGCCCGAGGGGATGTCGCCCAGGGCGGGCCGCTGCTGGGTCGGCTGCTGGGCGGTCTCGTCGGTGAGCACGTGCGAGACGCCGCCGCGGGCCCAGTAGGAGACCCCGTCGAACCCGCCGGCCTCGGCGTCGGGCCCGCGCTGGCCCTGCCCGTGCCCCCGGGCGACGACGAGCCTCGGGTTGAGCGCGAAGAGGTCGTCGGGCTCGGTCCGCAGCTTGCGGCGCACCCGCGGGAGCTGGTTGGTGATGTACACGTCGGCCCACCGGACCAGCCGCTCGAACACCTGCCGGCCCTCCGGGGTCTGCACGGCGAGGGCTATGCCGCGCTTGTTCCGGTTCACCAACTCGAACATGAAGTCGTAGCCGTCGACCGTGGCGACGAGCCCGGAGCGCACGATCTGCCGCATGGCGTCGCCCTCGAGGCGCTCGATCTTCACCACCTCGGCGCCGAGGTCGGCCAGCGCGGCCGCGGCGGAGGGGACGAAGCCGTGCTCGGAGAACTCGAGCACCTTGGTGCCGGCCAGGGGGAGGGTCATCGTCGACTCCTGCGTCGCTGCGGTAGCGCCCCGCCGGTCGACGGGGCGGCCGGTCTCAGGGGGTGCCGCCCGGGACTGCGCCGTCGGTGGGCGGGCCGGCGCCCAGGACGCCGGTGATCAGGACCGTCACGGCCTGCACCATGTCACCCTCGTCCACCCCCAGCGCCGGCGTGCGCGCGTGCAGCCAGGAACGCTCCACCAGGGCGATGACGGCGAGTCCGAGGACCGCCGGGGTCTCCGCCGGAGCCCCCGGCTGGCGGGCCTGGAGCCGCCGGCCGAGGCGGCGGGCCACCTGCAGCTGGCTGCGGCGGGAGGCCTCCCGGAACTCGGCGTCCGCGGGCCCGGCGACTGCCCCGGCCAGCACGAAGGCGCCGTGCCGGTCCAGGAAGGAGAAGTAGCGGTGCACCCAGCCGGCGACGGCCTCCGGCGGGGCGGGAGCCGGCAGCCCCGACCACCCGTCGACGACGGTCAGGCACTCGGCGTGCACGCTGCGGCCGAGGTGCGTGAACACCTCGCGCTTGTCCCGGAAGTAGCTGTAGAAGCCGGCCCGGGAGATGGCGCAGGCCTCGGTGATGTCGGCGACGGTGGTGCCGGCGTACCCGGACCGGAGGAACAGGTTCCGGGCGGCGGCGAGGATGGCGTCCCGTGTCCTGGCCGCGCGGGGACCCAGCTGCGGCGGGCCCTCCGCGTCGGCGCTCACCGCAGGACCGGGCCCCAGTCGGCCGACGCCCGCAGGGCGGCCTTGTCGACCTTGCCGCCGGGGTTGCGGGGCAGCGGCTCGGCGGAGACGACGACGTGCTGGGGGCGCTTGAAGTCGGCCAGCACCTCCCGGGCGAACGCGACGACGTCGCCCGGGGTCAGCGCCTCGCCGGGCCGCGGGACGACGACCACACCGACCCGCTGCCCCAGCCTCGGGTCGGGCACCCCGACGACGGCCACCTCGCCGACCGCGGGCAGGGCGGACAGCGCCGCCTCGACCTCGACGGAGTAGACGTTCTCCCCGCCCCGGTTGATCAGGTCGGTGCGCCGGTCCAGGACGTGCACCCGCCCCGCGTCGTCGACCCGCACCAGGTCGCCGGTGTGCAACCAGCCGTCGACGATCGCCTCGGCGGTGGCCTCGGGCCGCTGCCAGTAGCCGCTCATGACCTGCGGCCCGCGCACGAGCAGCTGGCCGATCCCGTCGCCGGCCTCGGGACCGAGCAGCGCGAGGTCGGTGGCGGGAACGGCCCGGCCGACCGAGTCGGCGTGCGCGAGCGCGTCGGCGTGTTCCAGCCCGGTCACGCAGGGCGCCTCGGTCAGGCCGTAGCCCGGACGCAGCTGCGCCGCGGGGAACGTCCGCATCAGCTCCGCGACCTGCGCCGGGGGCGTCGGCGCGGCGCCGTAGACGACCCGGCGGACGCCGGAGGGGTCCAGCCCGGCGAACCCGGGGGACCGCAGGGCCTGCCAGTACATCGCGGGCACGCCGTTGAGCAGGTCGATGCGCTCCTCGCCGATGGCCCGGACCCAGGCGCCCACCTCGAACGCGGGCAGGATCACCACCGCCCCGCCGGCGGCGAGGGCCGGCAGCCACTGCATGCCCGCGGCGAGGACGTGGAACAGCGGCGCCGCCACGAGCGTCCGGGTCGGCTCGGTCCGGCCGAGCTCCAGGGCGAGCCGGCACTGCTCCGCGGCCGACAGCAGTGCCCGGTGCGAGAGCATCGCGCCCTTGGCCCGGCCGGTCGTGCCGCTGGTGTAGAACATCGCGCCCAGGGAATCCGGGTCGGCGTCCTCGGCCCCGGCGTCGGCCGGCCGGCCGTCGGGCAGCGCCCCGTCGACCACGAGCGCCGCCCCGCTGTCGGTCACCACGTGCGTGACCTCGGCCCCGGTCAGCCGGGTGTTGACCGGGACGGGCACCGCACCGGCCAGCACCGCGCCGAGGAAGGCCAGGCACCAGTCGGCGCCGTTGGGCAGCCGGATCGCGACCCGGTCCCCGGTGCCGACACCGGCGTCGCGCAGGCCGCCGGCCACCCGCGCGGCGCCGTCCCACAGCTCGCGGTGGTCCAGCCGCCGGCCGGTGCCGAGGTCGACCACCGCCTCGGCGCCGGGGGAGCGCCGCACCGTCTCCCGGGCCATGGTGGCCAGGTTCGGCGCCAGCCCGGGCAGCCGCGGGCCCGCCGGACCGGCGACGACGTCCGCCCCGGAGGGGACCCCGGGGACGGCGACGGGGGCGCTCACACGCCCAGCTGCGCCAGCAGCCGCTCGTGGTAGACGGCGGGACCGCCGAAGAGCAGCTGGGAGGACTTGGCCCGGCGGAAGTAGAGGTGGGCGGGGTGCTCCCAGGTGAACCCGATCCCGCCGTGCACCTGGATGTTCTCCGCGGCGGCGAACAGGAAGGACTCCGAGCAGACGACGTGGGCCACGGCGGCGGCCACGCCGGGGGCGGGTGCCCCCTCCACGCCGGCCAGGGCGTCGGCGGCCTCGGTGGCGGCGGCCTCGGCGAGCTGCACGCGCACGAACATGTCCGCGCACTTGTGCTTGACCGCCTGGAACGAGCCGATGGCGCGGCCGAACTGCACCCGCTCGCGGGCGTAGCCGGTGGCGGCCTCCATACAGGCACGGGCGCCGCCGACCTGCTCGGCCGCCAGTGCCGTGGTCGCCACGTCGAGGACCCGGTCGACCACGCCGGCGGCCGAGCCCGGGCTGCCGAGCGGCACCGCGGCGACGCCGGCGAACGTGACCCGGGCCAGCCGCCGGGTCGGGTCCAGGGTGCGCAGGGGCGTGCGGGTGACCCCCGGCGCGTCCCCGGGGACGGCGAAGAGGGTGGGGCCCCGGTCGGTGGCGGCGGCGACGAGCAGCACGTCGGCGGTGGCGCCGTCGAGCACGAGGGACTTCTCCCCGCTCAGGGTCCAGCCCGACCCGGTGTCCACCGCGGTGGTGGCCAGCCGGTCGGTCCGCCACTGGCCGTCGGCCTCGGCGACGGCCAGGGTCGCCGTCGCCTTACCCGCGGCGATGCCCGGCAGGTGGGCGGCCTGGGCGGCCTGGTCACCGGAGGCGACCAGCGCGGTGGCGGCGAGGACGACGGTCGAGAAGAAGGGGCTCGGCAGCAGGGCGCGGCCCATCTCCTCGAGGACGACGCGCAACTCGACGGGGCCGTACCCGTCGCCGCCGTGCTCGGCGGGCAGGACGAGCGACTGCAGGCCGAGCTGCTCGGCCATCTGCGCCCAGACCGACGGGTCGTGGCCGAGGTCGGACTCCATGACCCGGCGGACGTGCTCCTCGCCGGACCGGTCGGCGAGGAAGTCGCGGACCGAGCTGCGCAGCTCGTCGAGCTCGGCCTGGGTGGCGGACTCGCTCACGCCGCACCTCCCGACCGGCGCAGCTCCCGGAACGGGGTGGTCGCGTCGGACCCGGGTTCCTTGGGCAGGCCGAGCACCCGCTCGGCCAGGATGTTCTTCATGATCTCCTCCGTGCCGCCGAGGATGCGCAGGGCCGGGGTGGACAGCAGCAGCTCGGTCCAGCTGTAGGTGCCCCACTCGCCGGTGTCGGCGATCAGCCGCGGGCCGATGACCTCGGCCGCGAAGTGGGCGCCCCGCGTCAGGTTCTGTCCGTACATCAGCTTGGAGACCGAGGCCTCGGGACCGGGCTGGGCGCCGGACCGGATCCGCCGCACCGCCTGGTGGTTGAGGTACTCGGTGGCCGCCTGGTCGGCGTACAGCTCGGCGAGCCGGCGGCGGAGCGCGCCGTCGTCCAGACGGCCGTTGGCCTTGAGCAGCGCGGTCAGGAAGGGCAGCGCGACGGCCTTGCCGGCCGGCCCGGCGCCCTCCCCGCCCACGCTGGCCCGCTCGTTCATCAGCGTGGTGAGGGCGACCCGCCACCCGCCGTCGACCTCGCCGAGGCGGTGGTCGTCGGGCACCCGCACGTCGGTCAGGAACACCTCGTTGAACTCCGACCCGCCGCTCATCTGCCGCAGCGGCCGGACGTCCACCCCCGGGGTGGACATGTCGACGACGAACGCGGTGATGCCCTTGTGCTTGGGCTTGTCCGGGTCGGTCCGGCACAGCGCGACGCCGATCTGGGCGTGCTGGGCGATGGAGGTCCAGACCTTCTGGCCGTTCAGCACCCAGTCGTCGCCGTCGCGGACGGCGCGGGTCTGCAGGCCGGCGAGGTCGGATCCGGCCGACGGCTCGCTGAACAGCTGGCAGGCGATGACGTCACCGGCGTACATGGCGGGCAGGTAGCGCTGCTTGATGTGGTCCTGCGCGTGGGCGAGGATCGTCGGCCCGATCATGCCGAGCCCGATGAGGGACAGGACGCCGGTGTCGGGGACGTCGTACTCGGCCTCGAGGCCGTCGTAGACCAGGTCGTGGACCGTCGAGAGGCCCCGGCCGCCGTACTCCGCCGGGCCGGTGATCCAGCCCAGGCCCGCCTCGTAGCGCTTCTTCTGCCAGGAGCGCGCCTCGGCGACCTTGGCGCGGTCGACGTCGGGCGGGTCGGTGCTGAAGTAGGAGATCCGATCGATGCCCTCACCCCACCGCACGTCGCCCCCGGCGTCCTCGCGCCGGGGGGCGGAGGCGTCGAGGAACGCGCGTACCTCGGCGACGAAGGCGTCCATGTCCTCGGTCATCGCAGCAGCCCTCTCTCAGATCTCGACGACCGGCAGCGGGTCCGCGCCGGCCAGCAGGTCGGCACCGACGGCCGCGGTGAGCTCCCGGGAGCTGCCGAGCAGCCCGTCCAGGACCGCCGCCCGGGTGACGAAGCGGTGCACGTCGCTCTCGCGGGTCAGTCCCATGGCGCCGTGCACCTGGACGACGTGCCGCATGACCTCCGCCTGGGCCCGCCCGGCCCGCAGCTTGGCCAGGCGCGCGGCCCACGCGGCGTCCGGCCGCCCGGCGGCGACCCAGGCGGTGCCGAGCGTCGAGCGCGCGCTCTGGACGGCGACGAAGGCCTCCGACAGCCGGTGCCGGACGGCCTGGAAGGAACCGATCGCCCGGCCGTACTGGACGCGTGCGCAGGTGTGCGCCACGGCCAGCGCCAGCGCGGCCTCGCAGACGCCGATCAGCTCGGCGGCCAGGGCCCGGCGGCCGGCGGCGAGCGCGCGCTCCCACTCGGCGGCCGCCGGCACCGGCTCGCCGGCGACGGCGGCGCCGGTCACCCGCTGCCAGCCGGGAGCGTCGTCGAAACCGGTTGCCGGCGCCAGCGCGGCCGCCAGCGCGGCCGGTGCGACGACGAGCACCCCGGTGCCCCCGGCGGTGGACACCGGCACGACGACCTCGGCCACGTCCGCGAGATCGCCCAGCAGGAGCCCCCGCAGCGGGGCACCGGCCGGAGCCGGGACCTCGCCGCCGGCCAGGTCGGGGTGGAGGACGGCGCGCGGCCGGTCAGGTGCCGGGAGGACGGGGGCCAGCTCGGCGAGGAGGGCGTCGTCGAGGGCCCGCGAGGTGGCCAGCGCGCGGCCGTGCTCCGCGAAGAGCAGCGTCGTCGCCCAGGCGGGGTCCTCGGCGCGGACCTCCGCCCAGCCCAGCTCGTCCAGCTCGGCGCCCAGCCGGCGGCCGTCGGTCAGGGAGGCGAACAGCTCCCGCAGCGACCCGGCCAGGAGTTCCCCGGTCGCGGCGTCCAGCGCGGTGGGGTTCATGCCGTCGCCGGCCGGGACCGGGAGGTCGACGCGCTGGTGTGCATGGGCTGCGGTCCCTTCGTCCTATCCCGGGGACGGCGGAGCGGGCTCCCCGGACGGTGCTGGTGGAGGTCCATGTCATCGCCTTCTGACGGTCATGTCAAGTTGCTGACCGAGGGCCGGTGGTGGCGGTCGGCAGGGCGCTCCGGCGCCCGCTGACGCTATCGTCAAGAGGCGTGCCGCACGCGACGGCGCCCGGAGCCCCGGAGGACGTGTGGCAACCCCCCTGCTGACCGGTCTGCGCGTCCTGGACCTGAGCCTGTGGCAGCCCGGTCAGTACGCCACCCGGCTGCTGGCCGACCTGGGCGCCGACGTCGTGAAGGTGGAACCGCCCGGTGGGGACCGGATCCGGCCCGACCGCGTGCGCTTCGACGACCTCAACGCCGGCAAGAGCAGCGTCGTCCTGGACCTCAAGCAGCCGGCCGGCCGGGCGACGCTGCGGGAGCTGGTCGCCGGCGCCGACGTCGTCGTCGAGAACTTCCGGACCGGCGTGGCCGAGCGGCTGGGCGTCGGCTTCGCGCAGCTCACGGAGGCGAACCCGGCGATCGTCCTGTGCTCGGTCTCCGGCTACGGCCGGACCGGCCCGCTCTCCGCCGAGGGCGGGCACGAGCTCACCTTCCAGGCGCACGCGGGCGCGATGACCTCGCGCGGCGACGAGCCGCCGCTGCCCATGGGGCGCGACGTGGCCGGCCGGGCCGGCGGCCTGGCCGCCGCCTTCGCGGTGCTGGCCGCGGTCCTGCGGGCCCGACAGACGGGCGAGGGGGACCACGTCGACGTGTCGATCACCGATCTGCTCGCCAGCTGGATCACGGGGGCCCGGCCCCCCGTCGTCCCCATGCCACCGGGGGCGGAGTTCGGGCCGGCGGGCGGGACCTTCCGCACCGCCGACGGCGGCTGGGTGGCCCTGGGCGTGTACAGCGAGGACCACTACTGGGACGCCCTGTGCCGGGAGCTGGGCCTCGACGGCCACGCCGGCCTGACCGCGTCCGACCGCATCGCACGGGCCGGCGAGCTGCGGGCCGTCCTCGTGGCCGCGTTGGCGACGCGGACCCGGGACGAGCTGCTGCCCGCACTCGCCGCGCGGGGGGTCCCGGCGGCTCCGGTGCGCTCGCGCGCGGAGGTGCTCGAGCACCCGCACTTCCGGGAGCGGGGCGTGCTGGTCGCGGGGCCGGACGGCGGTGTCCGCATCGGCCACCCGGTCCGGTACGCCGCCCACCCGGCCCTGCCGCCGCGTCCGGCCCCGCCGCTCGCGCCCGGCTGAACGGTCCGGCAGGGGAGCGGTACGGCCGGGGATCTGTCGCGGGAGGTATAGGTAGATGAATTAGCTGTCCGCTACGTTGCTCCCGTGTCCACCATCCTGGCGCCGCGTGCGCCGCGGCCGGATCCGGCTCTGGACGAGCTGCGCGCCGAGGTCCGGGCGTTCCTCGCCGACGAGCTCGCCGAGGGGCGCTGGACCCCGCACGACGACTCCTGGCTGCGCGGCTGGGACCCCCGCTTCTCGGCCGAGCTGGGCCGCCGCGGCTGGCTGGGCATGACGCTGCCCCGGGAGTACGGAGGTGCCGGTCGCACCGCACTGGAGCGCTACGTCGTCACCGAGGAGCTCGTCGCCGCCGGTGCACCGGTGGCTGCGCACTGGGTCGCCGACCGGCAGGCCGCGCCCTCGCTGCTGCGGTACGGCACCGAGGAGCAGCGCCGCCGCTTCCTGCCGCGGATCGCGGCGGGTGAGTACTTCTTCGGCATCGGCATGAGCGAGCCGGACGCCGGCTCGGACCTGGCCGCGGTGCGCACCAGGGCCGAGCGGGTCGACGGCGGCTGGGAGCTCACCGGGACGAAGGTGTGGACGTCGGGGGCGCATCGAGCGCACGCCTTCGTCGTCCTGGCCCGCAGTGCGCCGCCGGAGGGCCGCGACCGGCACGTCGGGCTGTCGCAGTTCGTCGTCGAGTTCGGCGGCCCGGGCATCGACGTCCGGCCGATCCGGCTGCTCACCGGGGGCCACCACTTCAACGAGGTGGTCCTGGACCGGGCGTTCGTGCCCGACTCGATGGTGCTCGGGGAGCTCGGCGCCGGGTGGGCGCAGGTGACCGGCGAGCTGGCCTTCGAACGCAGCGGCCCCGAGCGCTTCCTCTCCACCGTCCCGCTGCTCGCCGCGACCGTCGCCGAGCTGGCCCGCCGGGGCGACGACCGGCACGCCGTCCGGGTCGGTGAGCTCGTCGCCCGCCTGTGGACGCTGCGCCAGCTGTCGATGTCCGTCGCGGCCGGCCTGCAGGCCGGCGACCCGGTCGACGTCGCCGCCGCCCTGGTCAAGGATCTGGGCACCCGCTTCGAGGGGGACGTCGTCGACGTGGCCGTCTCGGTCCTGGGGATCGAGCCCGATCCCCTCGCCGACGACGGCCTGGCGCGCATGCTGGCCGACGCCCTCCTGCACTCGCCCGGGTTCACGCTCCGTGGCGGCACCAACGAGGTACTGCGCGGCGTCGTCGCCCGCGGACTGGGGATGAGATGACCACCACCGGGGCCGCTCCCGCCGACGCCGGAGGGCTGGACGCCGGGGAGCTGGCCGCGCTCGCCCGCCTCGCCGACGACGTCCTGTCCGACTCGCTCGACCCGACCACGGCCGGCCTCGCTCCCACGTTCGACCCTGCGTTGTGGTCGACGCTCGAGGAGGCCGGGCTCACTCTGCTCGGCGTGCCCGCCGAGGCCGGTGGGGGAGGCGCGGGACCGGCGGCCGCGGCGCTGGTGCTCGCTGCCGGCGCCACCCACGCGGCGCCGCTCCCGCTCGCCGAGACCGAGCTCGCCGGCTGGCTGCTTGGCGCGGCCGGCCTGCCGGTCCCCGGCGGACCGCTGACGGCGGCGGCCGGGCCGCTGGTCGTCGAACCCGGCGACGGCGGGCGGCTGTCCGGGCGGCTGGAGCGGGTGCCGTGGGCACGGGACGCGACCGCGCTCGTCGTGCTCGCCGGCGACGGGTCGGGGGAGGAGGTCGTGGCGTCGCTGCCGCGGGAGGCGTGGGTGCTGCGCTCCGGCGCGAATGCCGCCGGCGAGCCCCGGGACGACGTCGTCCTCGACCGGGCGCCGTGCTCGATCGTCGGTACCGCGCCGCCCGGGGCGGCCGCGCAGTTCCGTCTGCGCGGTGCCCTCGCCCGGGCGGTGCAACTGGCCGCCGCGGCCGAGCGGGCCGTCGCGCTCACCATCCGGTACACCACGGAGCGGGAGCAGTTCGGCCGCCCGCTCGCCCGGCTGCAGGTCGTCCAGCACCTGGTGGCCGAGGCGGCGTCGCTGGCCACGGCCGGCCGGGCGGCCGCCGACGCGGCGCTGCGCATCGTGGGCGAGGACGGCTTCGGCACCGAGCGCGCGGAGCTGGCCGTCGCGGTCGCCAAGGCCCGCACCAGCGCTGCCGCCGGACCCGTCGCCGCCACCGCGCACCAGTTGCACGGCGCGCTCGGCTTCACGCTCGAGCATCCCCTGCGGCTCTGGTCGACCCGGCTGTGGTCCTGGCGCACCGAGTTCGGGGACGCCGACTCCTGGCATGCCGTCGTCGGGCGGCGGGCGATCGGGGCACGCACCCCGCTGTTTCACACCGTCACGACGCTGTCGTGAACCGCGGCGACGTGTCCGTCAACCCGGGCTTCGCGCCTCCTGCCCGCGCCGGCGCAGCCGGCTCCGCTGTCGGTCCGCGAGGTGTTTGACGGAGTCGTCAACTCCGTCCTAGTGTCGCTGTGCCGCCCGCGTGCGCGTGGTGCGGCCCATGTTCGAGAGGGGACAACCCGTGGCAGCTCCGGAGAACCGGATGCTCACCGACCGCGTCGTCATCGTCACCGGAGCAGGGCGGGGGATCGGCCGCGGGCACTGCCTCGAGCTGGCAGCCCAGGGCGCCTCGGTCGTGGTGAACGACCTGGGCGTGACCCTGCGCGGCGAGCAGTCCGGCGAGGACCCCGCCGACGAGGTGGTCGCCGCCATCACCGCGGCGGGTGGCACGGCGGTGAAGGACACCGGCTCGGTCACCGACTGGGAGGCGATGCGCGGCCTCGTCGCCCGCACGGTGGAGCGGTTCGGCCGGCTGGACGCGGTGGTGAACAACGCGGGTTTCGTGCGCGACGCGACGATCACCTCGCTCACCGAGGACGACTTCGACGCCGTCGTCGCCGTCCACCTCAAGGGCACGTTCACGCTCACCAAGCACGCGTGCGACCACTGGCGCGCCGAGTTCAAGGCCGGGCGCCCGGTGTCGGGCCGCATCGTCAACACCACCTCGGGGGCCGGGCTCACCGGCAACGTCGGCCAGGCGGCCTACGGGGCGGCGAAGGCGGGCATCGCCAACCTGACGCAGACCACCGCCCTGGAGGCGGGCCGTTACGGGGTCACCGCGAACTGCATCTCACCGGTCGCGGCCACCCGGATGAGCGCCACCATCGGCTGGACGGCCGAGGGCGACGCCTGGAACCCGCTGGACCCGGCCAACTCCTCACCCGTGGTGGCCTGGCTGTGCTCCGAGCAGTCCGGCTGGCTGACCGGCCGGGTGCTGCGGATCGACGGGTCCACCGTGCACCCGGTCGACCACTGGTCGGTCCGCCGCGGGCACACCGCCCGCTCGGGGGAGCGGCTGGACGCCACCGAGATCGACGCGGGCCTGCGCGTCGCGCTCGGCACCGCCCCCAGCGGCCTCGCCGGCCTGCGCGTCGTCTCCTGACCTCCCACCTCCGGAAGAGGAACCCATGACCACCATCTCCACGGTCGGCACGTACCTGCCGCGCTGGGGCACCGACCGGGCCCGTGCGGCCGGTCCCGACGAGGACGCCGTGACCCTCGGCGTCGCCGCCGGGCAGGCCGCGCTCGCCGACGTCGACCCGGCCGCGGTGCGCCGCGTCGTCTTCCTCACCCGCGAACTGCCCCTGCTCGAGGGGGGCAACGGCGCCCCCTTGCTGGCGGGGCTGGGCCTGGCCCCCGACGTGCAGGTCGTCGAGCAGGTCGGCGGGGCGCCCGCCGTGCTCGACGCCCTGGCCGACGCCTCCGCCGGCACCCTCGTCGTGGCCGCCGACGTCGAACCGGCCGGGGCGGCAGCCGCCTTCGTCGGCGACACCGGGGCGGACCTGACGCTGGAGAGCCGCGTGGTGCGCAGCCTGCCGGTGCGGGCCCGGTCGGGCGACGGCGTCGTGCGCGACTACGAGGACCCGCGGCTGCTCCGGGAGCGCGGGGTCGGGCTCGCTGTCGAGCGGCTGGACCTGGCGGCCAAGCCGGACGTGGTCGCCGGCCTGCCGGCCAAGCAGGCCGCGGCGCTGGCCGGCGGCCGGCCGCCCGCCCTGCCCACCACCGGGGCCAGCTCCACGCTGTTCGCGCTGGCCGCCCTGGCGGAGTCCGCGCCGCAGGGGCTCCTACTGGCCGTCGAGCAGGGCTCGGCCACGGCGGCCACGGTCGTCGGCTCGCCCACCGTGCACCGCGACGAGCCCGCACCGCGCCCGGCGCCGGCGTACACCTGGACCTCCGGTCCCGACATCAGCATCTCCCTGCCGGCCTACGAGCGGGCCTTCGAGCCCAAGCTGCGCTGGGAGGCGGGGACGTGCGGCGAGTGCGGCACGCTGGCCTTCCCGCCGCGCCGCCGCTGCCTGGCCTGCGGGTCGGAGGCCGGCTGGACGCTCACGCCGCTGCCCCGCTCCGGTGAGGTCTACTCCACGGTCACCATCCACGTGCCGGTGCCCGGCCTGCCGACGCCGTACTCGCTGGCGATCGTGGAGCTGGACCGGGGCGTGGAGACCCGGGCCCTGGTCAAGGTCACCGGCGCCGTCCCCGGCACCGTGCAGATCGGCGACCGCGGGCGGCTGGTGCTGCGGCGGGTGGCGGTCCGCTCCGGCGTCCCCGACTACGGCTACGGCTTCCTCCCCGACGACCCGGGGTCGCCGGACGACGCGGCACAGACCACCACCGAGGGCATCGTCGAGACCGGCGTGACGGTCGCCTCGGTCGCCCCGCAGCAGGAGAAGGAGACCGCCCGATGAGGCGCGTGGCAGTGGTCGGGGCCGGCATGACGGCCTTCGGTGAGCACTTCGGGCTGGGCATCAAGGACCTGCTGCCGATGGCGGTCTCGGAGATGGCCGCCAGCGTGGACAAGGGGCTGGACCGGGCCGACATCCAGGCCGCCTGGTTCGGCGAGCTGACCACGACCGACGGCTTCCCCTCCGGCATCCTCGCCGACTCGTGCGGGCTGCTGGACATCCCCGTGACGCGGGTGGAGAACGCCTGCGCGACCGGCAACGACGCCGTCCGCAACGCCACCTACGCCGTGGCCTCGGGTCACGTCGACGTCGCCCTCGTCGTCGGTGCGGACAAGGTCCGCGAGTCCTCTGCGCGCGGCACGTTCTGGGAGTGGGCAGGCCTGACCCGCGACATGGCCTGGGACTACCCGCTCGGGCTCGTCGCGCCGGCCAACTTCGCGCTGCACGTCTCGCGCTACCTGCACGAGTCCGGGGCGACGCGTGAGCACCTGGCGATGGTGGCGGTGAAGAACCACCGGCACGCGGTGCCCAACCCGAAGGCGCAGATGCGCTTCGAGATCACCATGGAGCAGGCGCTCGACGCCCCCCGCGTGGTCGAGCCGTTCGGCCTGTACGACTGCACGCCGCAGAGCGACGGTGCGGCGGCGCTGCTGATCGTGGGCGAGGAGGTCGTCGACCGCTACACCGACCGCCCGGTCTGGGTCCGCGGCGTCGGGCTGGGTCTGGACCGGGTCATGCACCAGCACAAGCGGGACATGACGACCTTCCCGGCCACCGTGAAGGCGGCCCGCGCGGCCTTCGGCATGGCGGGGCTGGGACCCGAGGACATCGACGTCGCCGAGGTCCACGACTGCTTCACCGGGGTCGAGCTGATCAGCTACGAGGACCTCGGCTTCGCCGAGCGGTTCGGCGCCGCGAAGCTCGTCGAGGGCGGCGCGACCGCCGTCGGCGGCAGCAAGCCGGTGAACCCCAGCGGCGGGCTCAAGGCCAAGGGCCACCCGCCGGGCGCGACCGGCGTCGCGCAGTGCTTCGAGATCTTCGAGCAGCTCCGCGGCGAGGCGGCCAACCAGGTCGACGGCGCGCGCGTGGGGATGGCCCACAACATCGGGGGGCCGACCGCCGTCTCGGCTGTCACCGTGCTCTCCACCGACCGAGACTGAGAGGAACGCCATGACCTCCTCCGACACCGTCGTCGCGGGGTACGAGCGGCCCGAGATGAGGCTGCTGCCCGAGCTGTCGATGGAATCCCGGGCCTTCTGGACCGGCGGCCAGAACGGGCAGCTGCTCGTGCTGCGCTGCCGCTCGTGCGGGCGCTTCTTCCACCCGCCGGCGCCGTCCTGCTGGCGCTGCCGCAGCACCGACGTCGGCCCCGAGCCGGTGTCGGGCCGCGGCACCGTCGCGGCCTTCACCATCAACCGGCAGCCGTGGCTGCCGTCACTGCCCCCGCCCTACGTGGTCGCCATGGTTGAGCTGGCCGAGGAGCCCGACGTCCGGGTGATGACCAGCGTCGTCGGCGTCCCGGTCGAGGACGTCCGCATCGGCACCGAGGTCGAGGTCTTCTTCGAGGAGTGGGACGACGTGTGGCTCCCCCTGTTCCGCCCGGTCGGCGGAGGTGCGGCGTGAGGGGCGGCCCGTTCGACGGCCGCGCGGTCCTGACCGGCGCCGGCAAGTCCCAGGTCGGCCGGCGGCTCGGGCGCAGCGGCCTGGACCTGACGGTCGAGGCCTGCCTGCGGGCCATCGCCGACGCCGGCCTGACCCCCGACGACATCGACGGCGTCGCCAGCTACCCCGGGCCGGGCGCACCCGACCCCGGCTTCTCCGGTGCCGACGTCATGCAGCTGCGCAACGCGCTCGGCCTGCGCAGCCGCTGGTACTGCGGCGCCATGGACACGGCCGGCCAGATCGGCCCGGCCATCGAGGCGTGCATGGCCGTCTCGCTCGGGCTGGCCGACCACGTCGTGGTGTTCCGGTCGGTGTGGGAGTCCACGGCCCAGGCCAACGCCGGCCGCGGGTCGGTGCTGTTCCGGCCCGGCACCCGGGTCAGCGGGCACCTCGAGTGGGCCGGCCCGTACGGCGGGATCTCCGCGGCCAACTGGCTCGCGATGCCCGCCATGCGGTACATGCACGACTTCGGCCTCACCCGCGAGCACCTCGGCACCATCGCGATCAACGCGCGCCGCAACGCCGGGCTCAACCCCGACGCGATCTTCCGTGAGCCGATGACCATGGAGGACTACCTGGCCGGCCGGATGATCTCCGAGCCGCTGTCGCTGTTCGACTGCGACATCCCCTGCGACGGCGCCACCGCGGTCATCGTGTCGCGGCGCGAGGCGGCGGCGGGTCTGCCCCGGCACCCGCTCACCGTCGAGTCGGTGGGCACCGGCATGTACGAGCGCGCGACGTGGGACCAGCGCGCCGACATCACCACCATGGCGGCGCACGACGCCGCCGCGACGATGTGGGAGCGGACCGACCTGCGGCCCTCCGACGTCCAGCACGCCGAGCTCTACGACGGCTTCAGCTTCCTGACCGTCATGTGGCTGGAGGCGATGGGCTTCTGCGAGCACGGCCAGGTGGGGGCGTTCCTCGACGAGCCGGGCCGGATCTCGCGGGAGGGCGAGCTGCCGCTCAACACCAGCGGCGGCCAGCTGTCGGCCGGACGGCTGCACGGCATGGGCTTCCTGCACGAGGCCTGCGTCCAGCTCTGGGGCGAGGGCGGGGAGCGGCAGGCCCCGGCCGCGCCGGAGGTGGCCGTCGTCGGTGTCGGCGGCGGACCGGTGGCCGGCACGATGCTGCTGAGCACGCGGTGACGCCGGTCGGCGCTCCCGCCGCGCAGGAGGTGGAGGTCTACCGGAGCATCGCCGACCTCGAGGCCGTCGTCGGGCGCGAGCTCGGCCCGACCGACTGGCTGACGGTGGACCAGGAGCGGGTCGACGGCTTCGCCGACGACACCAACGACCACCAGTGGATCCACGTCGACCGCGAGCGCGCCGCGTCGGGACCGTTCGGGACGACGGTGGCGCACGGCTTCCTCACCCTGTCGCTGGTCCCGTGGTTCGCCAACCAGCTGCGCCGGGTGGAGAGCCGGATGGCGCTCAACTACGGCCTGGACCGGGTCCGGTTCCCCGCGCCCGTGCCCGTGGGCAGCCGGCTCCGGGCCCGCTGGACGGTGGTCTCGGTCGACCGCACGGGCGCGGGGTCGGCCCAGCTCGTGTCGCGCACGACGGTCGAGATCGAGGGTGCGGCGAAGCCGGCCTGCATGGCAGATCTCGTCGTCCGGTACGTCTTCGAGGAGGGCGTGTGACCAGCACCACCGAGACGGCGGTCGCGGTCGGGGACTGGCCCTGGCTGCTGCAGGCGCCGACGTTCCCCGCGCTGGTGCGCGCCCGGGCGGGCGCGACCCCGGACGCGCTGTTCCTGGTCGACGAGGCCGACCGGCAGGTGACCTGCGCGCAGTTCGCCGAGCGGGTCGACCGGGTGGCCGCCGCCCTGCACGCCGAGGGGATCGGCCCGGGCAGCCGGGTGGCGTGGCAGCTGCCGACCCGGATCAGCACCGTGCTCGTGATGGCGGCCCTGCGCCGGCTGAGCGCCGTGCAGGCCCCGGTCATCCCGCTCTACCGCGAGCGCGAGGTGACCGTCGCGCTGCGCACCACCGACGCCGAGTACTTCCTGGTGCCGGGCAGCTGGCGGGGACTGGACTACGCGGAGATGGCAGCCGGCATCGCCGCGGACGGCGGGCCCGCACCGCGGGTCCTCGTCATCGGCGACGAGGCGCCGGAGCGCGACGACACCGCCGGCCTGCCGCCCGAACCGGCCGACCCCGACGAGGTCGCCTGGATCTACTTCACCTCGGGCTCAACCGGCGCCCCCAAGGGGGCCCGGCACACCGACGCCGGCCTGCTGGCGACCGGCTCCGGCTTCGCCGGCAACGGCCGCCTGGGTGCCGACGGCCGCGAGATGGGCGCCATGGGCTTCCCGGTGGCGCACGTGGGCGGCATCGAGTACCTGATCTCCGCCCTGACCGGCGGCTACGGCCTGCTGCTGCTGGAGGCCTTCGTCCCGGACCAGGCCGTCGCCCTGATGGCCCGGTACGGCGTCACCACCACGGGCGGGGCACCGCCCTTCTACAGCGCGCTGATCGCCCTGGCCCGAGCCGCGGATGCCGACCGCCCCCTCCTGCCCGCGCTCCGCGTGCTCAAGGGTGGCGGCGCGCCGTGTCCGCCGGACCTCTACCGGCAGGTGCGGGAGGTGCTCGGCGTGCAGCTGGCCCACGACTACGGCATGACCGAGGTGCCGATGGTCGCCGTCGCCGATCCCCGGGACGACGACGAGGTGCTCGCCCGGACCGACGGCCGCGTGCTGCCGTTCAACCGGGTCCGCGTGGTCGACGCCGACGGCGGCGCCGTGCCGTCGGGGGAGAGCGGTGAGGTGCAGGTCAGCGGCATCGCGGTGTGCCGGGGCTACACCGACCCGGCCGAGACGGCGCGGGCGTTCACCGACGACGGGTTCTTCCGCACCGGCGACCTCGGGCGGCTGCTCCCGACCGGGCACATCGAGATCGTCGGCCGGCTCAAGGACCTCATCATCCGCAAGGGCGAGAACATCGCGCCGCAGGAGATCGAGGAGCTGCTCGCCCAGCACCCGGCGGTGGCCGAGGTCGCCGTCCTCGGGCTGCCCGACCCCGACCGGGGCGAGCGGGTCTGCGCCGTCGTCGTCGTGGCTCCCGGGCAGCCGGAACCCACCCTGGCGACGCTCACCGACTGGCTGCGCGGCAGGGGGCTCATGCCGCAGAAGCTGCCCGAGCAGCTGGAGCTGGTCGACGTCCTGCCGCGCACCGGGCTGGCCAAGATCGCCAAGAATGAGCTGCGCAGCCGTCTGGCCGCCGGCACGTGACCGCATCACCGACAGACAGGAGAGGGAACCGGATGGAACTCGCAGGGAACGCCGCGCTCGTCACCGGAGGTGCCGGCGGGCTGGGGGAGGCCGTGGTGCGTGCGCTCGCGGCCGCCGGCAGCCCGGTGGTCATCGCCGACCTCGCCGACGAGAAGGGGGAGAAGCTGGCCGCCGAGCTCGGCGACACGGTGCGCTACGTCCGCACCGACGTCCTCGACGACGATGCGGTCCAGCGCGCCGTGGACGCCGCGGGCGAGCTCGGGCCGTTGCGCTTCGCCGTCACCTCGCACGGCGGCTTCGGGGTGGCCGAAAAGGTCGTCCAGCGCGACGGCTCGCCGGCCGGGCTGGCCGGCTTCAAGAAGACCGTCGACCTGTACCTGACGGGCACCTACAACGTGCTGCGGCTGGCCGCCGCGGCGATCGCGCGGACCGAGCCGGGCGACGAGGGCGAGCGCGGCGCGGTCGTGACCACCGCCAGCATCGCGGCGTTCGAGGGACAGATCGGCCAGTCGAGCTACGCCGCCGCCAAGGGCGGGGTGGTCGGGCTGACCCTGGCGGCGGCGCGCGACCTGAGCAGCGTCGGCATCCGGGTCGTCTGCATCGCCCCGGGCACCATGCGCACGCCGATCATGGAGAGCGTCGGCGAGGAGGCCCTCGCCAAGTTCGCCGCCAACGTGCCCTTCCCGCGGCGCCTGGGTCTGCCGGCCGAGTACGCGGACCTGGCCGTGCACGCCCTGCGCAACTCCTACCTCAACGGCGAGACGATCCGCCTGGACGGCGGCCAGCGCTTCCAGCCCCGCTGACCTCGGCACCACCCCCGAGGGGCGCGGGAGCCACGACGGCTCCCGCGCCGCTCGTCGTCCGGGGGAGCGGCCCCACCGACCCGCCACCAGCGAGTTGACGCTTTCGTCAACTCCCCGTACCGTCGTCGACGAGTCCAGGACGCATGCACCTGTGAGAGGGAGGGTCCCGTGACCCAGTTCACCGACGCGCCGATCTTCGACGCCGACCAGCACATGTACGAGACGCCGGACGCGCTGCTGCGCCACCTGCCGGAGCAGTTCCACCGCGCCGTGCAGTTCGTGCAGCTCGGCCGCGCCACGAGGATCGCGATCCTCGGCAAGATCACCGAGTACATCCCCAACCCGACGTTCGACCGGGTCGCCGCCCCCGGCGCCTACGAGAAGTTCTTCTCGAGCCGGAACAGCGAGGGGCTCAGCCTCCGGGAGATGGGCGGCAAGGGCATCGACGCCCTGCCCGCCTTCCGCTCCCCGGAGGAGCGGATCAAGATGATGGACCAGCAGGGTGCCGAGCAGGCGCTGGTCTACCCGACCCTCGCGAACCTCGTCGAGCACTCCGCCGCCGAGGACCCCGACCTGGTGGTCGCGATGATCCACGCGCTCAACCAGTGGATGCTCGAGCAGTGGGGCTTCACCCACGCCGACCGCCTCTTCATGACCCCGGTCATCACGCTTGCGCAGGTGGAGGAGGCCCGCCGGGAGCTGCAGTTCGTGCTCGAGAACGGGGCCCGCGCCATCCTCATCAAGCCGGCCCCGGTCAAGAGCTGGAAGGGCTGGCGTTCCCCGGCGCTGCCGGAGTTCGACCCGTTCTGGGCCGACGTGGAGAAGGCCGGCATCCCGGTGGTGCTGCACGCCAGCCAGCCGCCGCTGGACGACTACATCAACCGGTGGGAGCCGCCGAGCACGAACAACTTCACGTCGATGAGCTCGTTCCGGTGGGTCGCCCTGGGCCACCGCGAGATCGCCGACATGATCACCAGCCTGATCTGCCACGGCACTCTGACCCGCTTCCCAAAGCTACGCATCGCCAGCGTGGAAAACGGCTCGTCGTGGATCCGGCCGCTGTTCCACGACCTCGAGGACACCTACGGCAAGATGCCGCAGGCCTTCCCCGAGCACCCGCTGGAGGTCTTCCGGCGCAACGTCTGGGTCAGCCCGTTCTGGGAGGGCTCGGTCGCCGACGTCGTCGAGACCGTCGGCTGGGACCGCGTGATGTTCGGGTCGGACTACCCGCACCCGGAGGGTCTCGCCGAGCCCAAGGACTACTACCGCTACGCCGAGGGCATGGACGAGAAGCGCACCCGCGACTTCATGGGCGACAACGCCCGCCGGCTGCTGGGGCTGCCCGTGCGCAACCCCGCCGAGAACCCGGACCTCGTCTCCGCCTGATCGCCGTTCTGCGGACGCCGAGGCCCCGGTCCCCTCGCGGGGCCGGGGCCTCGGCGTCCGTGGTGGGTCGGGCACACCCGCGGGGCGGGTCCGCTCGTCAGGCCCCGCGGCGGGTGGGGGTGGGTGCGAGTTCCAGGACGGCGGCGACGAGCGACGTGACCGTGCGGATCATGTCGTCCTCGTCCACCGGCAGTCGCTGGACGCGGCACTGGTACCAGGAGCGGTCGAGCATCGCCTGGACGGCCAGTCCGAGGGCCTCGGGAGCGTCCGTGGGCTCCTTCTGGCGGCTGCGCAGCGCCGTGCCGAGCAGCCAGCCGCTCCGCATCTGCAGACGTCTCGCCGAGGACCGGAACTCCTCGTCGGTCGGCGCCGACTGGGCGGACGCGAAGATGAACGCCCCGTGCCGGTCGAGGAGCTGGAAGTACCGGCGGATCCAGGACTCCACGTCCTCGCGCGTGCAGGGGCGCGGGAGGGCGTCCCAGCCGTTGATCACGTCGATCGTGTCGCGGTACGCGCTGGCCCCCAGCACCTCGAAGACCTCGCGCTTGTCCTTGAAGTACGTGTAGAAGCCGGCCCGGGAGATCCCGCAGGCATCGGTGATGTTGTTGATCCGGGTCCCGGCGTACCCCTGGTCGAGGAAGAGCTGACGGGTGGCGTCCAGGATGGCCTGACGCGTCCGCGCGGCGCGCCAGCCGAGTGCCGCGTCGTCGGCCTCGACCTCGACCGGCTCGTTCTCGAGCGCGACGGCCTCGTCGATGGTGCCCTCCTCGGATCTGGGCGCGATCGACCGCGCCGGGCCCTCGAGTCTAGAACGGGAGCAGGCCTCTTGACGGTGACGTCAATCCCAAGGAGTGAGCAGGTGCGCCGCGCGTTCGAGGGGGTCCGATTGACCCCCTCGGGCCCGGGGATTACGTTTCTGTCAACTTATCCAACGGATTGCAGAGGAGCGGCGATGCTCCAGCTCGGGATCAGCGTCGGCGCTCCGACGTCGGTGCCGGCCCTCCTCGACGGTCGACCCATGGTGGCCGTTCCCGAGGCCGCCCACCGCCCAGCCGAGGACGTCGGCCGGGAGCGCATCGATTCAGGGGACCCGGCATGAAGATCGACGTCCAGCACGCGACGGCAGATCCGGACTGGGTGTCGGAGATCCTGTCGGCTCCCGCCCTGACCCGCTTCGCCCGCGCCGCCGAGGAGTCCGGCTACGGCGCCCTGGGCTTCACCGACCACCCGGCGCCGCCGGCCGGCTGGGTCCGGGGCGGGGGAGAGGGGAGCGTCGATCCCTTCTCCGCCCTCGGCTTCTGCGCGGCGGTGACCTCGCGCATCCAGTTGCTCACCTGGGTGCTCGTGCTCGGGTACCGCAATCCCTTCCTCGCCGCGCACCAGCTCGCGAGCCTCGACCTCATGAGCGGGGGACGGGTGCTGGCCGGGGTGGGCACCGGGTACATCAAGGGGGAGTTCCGCGCACTGGGCATGGACCCCGCTGCCCGGCGGGAGGCCTTCGACGAGGCGGTCGAGGTGTTCCGCGCGGTCTGGTCCGGGGGCGAGGTGTCCCGCGCCGGAGCCGGTTTCGAGGCCCGCGCCGTGCTGCCGCAGCCGCCCCCCGCGCGGCCGGGCGGCCCGCCGCTGTGGGTGCACGGCAACAGCCCGTGGGGCACCGAGCGGGCCGCCTGCTGGGCCGACGGCTGGGTGGTGGCCATGCTCCCCGAGCCCGCCGCCCGCCTCATCCGGACGGTCCCGGTGACCGATCCCGTGGCGCTCGCGGCGGGGATCGACCGCATGCGCACCCGCACCGCCGAGCTCGGCCGCGACCCCGGCTCCGTGGAGGTCGTGGTCACCGGCAACTGGCCCATGCTCGACGTCCGCCGCGGCTGGGAGGCCCAGCGTCACCTCGACGACGCGGCCGCGCTGACCGAGCTCGGGGTCGACCGCGTCGTCGTCGTCGTCTGCGGCGACGACCCCGGGGCCGCGGAGGACACCGTCCGTCGCTTCGGCGAGGACGTCGTCGCGCCCCTCACCGCCGCCGGCCGGTCGCCGGTCCCCGCTCCCGCCGACCCGGGAGGTCGTCCCTGATGGAGTTCAACTTCCAGTTCCCCACGCGCGCCGTGAAGCACTGGTCCACCTGGATCGGTTCACGGCACCTGGCCGACCTCGCCATCGCCGCCGAGGAGAGCGGCTTCGACCTGGTCTCCACGACCGACCACCCGTTCCCGGCGGAGGACTGGCTGGCCCGTGGCGGGCACCACGCCTTCGACCCGTTCGTGTCGCTGTCGTTCATGGCCGCGGCGACCAGCCGGATCAGGCTGCTGACGTTCATCCTCGTGGCCGGCTACCGCAACCCGTACGTGACGGCCAAGTCCGCGGCCAGCCTGGACCTGCTGTCGGGTGGCCGGCTGGTCGTCGGCATGGGCGCGGGGTACCAGCAGGCCGAGTTCGAGGTCCTGGACGCGTCCTTCGCCGACCGGGGCAAGCGCTTCGACGCGGCGATCGGGGCGATGCGCGCGGCCTGGACCGGCGAGGTGGTCGACCGCGACGACCCGTTCTTCCCCGCCTCCGGCCACGTGATGCTGCCGCCGCCCGCCCAGCCCCTCGGGCCGCCGATCTGGATCGGCGGCAACAGCCCCGCGGCCACGCGCAGGGTGGCGGAGTTCGCCGACGGCTGGCTGCCCTTCGAGCAGCGGTCGGCCCAGGCGGAGATCACCTCGACACCGGTGCTGGTCGCCGAGGACCTCGCCGAGAAGGTCGCGACCATCCGGCGCCTGCGCGTCGAGCGCGGTCGGCCCGCGGACTTCGCCGTCTGCTTCACCCCGGAGACCGGCCGGGACCCCGAGCGCAACGTGGCGGCGATCGGCGCGGTCGTCGACGACCTCGAGCGGGCCGGCGTGACGCACCTGTCGATCGACTCGCAGGCGCGCAGCGTCGACGAGTGCCTCGCCGAGATCGGGACCTACGGCCGGGAGCTCATCTCGGGAAGGCGCGGATGACGGGGTCACCCTCGGCCGGTCCCGCAGGTGACGCCTGGCCCTCGCTGCTGGAGATCCTCGAGCTCGAGGAGATCGATCGCGACCTCTACCGGAACACGACCCTGCTCGAGCAGGAGGGCCCGCTGTACGGGGGGCAGGTCGCCGCGCAGGCGCTGCTGGCCGCGGGGCGGACCCTGCCGCAGGGCTGGCTGCCGCACTCCCTGCACGGCTACTTCCTCCGGCGGGGCGACGCGGGCCGGCCGACCGTGTTCTCGGTCGAGCGCGACCGGGACGGCCGCTCGTTCGCCGCCCGCCGGGTGGTGGCCGTGCAGGGAGGCGAGGTCATCCTCAACATGTCGGCGTCGTTCTCCGTGGCCGACGGGGACGACGACCTCCAGGTGCAGACCGCCCCCGACGTCCCCGGACCCGAGGGCCTGCCGGCCGCCCAGCTCCACCCCATGCCCGACATCGAGCTGCGCCGGCCGCCCCAGCGGTACGAGCAGGGGCCCTACCCCGCCCAGGTGTGGGTGCGGTGCCAGGCGGAGCTGCCCGACGACCCACTGCTGCACGCGGGGGTGCTGACCTACGTCTCGGATGCCTCCAGCGGCCTGGGGCCGCTCGTCGAGCGGGTGGAGGAGGTGGGCGCCAGCCTGGATCACGTGGTCTGGTTCCACCGTCCGGTCCGGATGGACGAGTGGGTCCTCATGGATCACATTCCGCACTCGGTGGCGCACCGGCGTGGCTGGTACACCGGTTCGCTGTGGACGGCCGACGGCAGGCTGGCGGCCAGCCTGGCTCAGGAGCAACTGTTCCGCGGCCCCGCCCGCCCCCTCCCGCCGGCGGCGACACGCTGAGGGGGCGTCACCACTCTGGGGGATGACCGCGCTCAGCGAGTATCGTTGAATGATTGGACCGACAGGTCGTGACAAGGCCCCCCCAGGTCCGAAGAGGAGCACACATGACTGCGGTTGAGCCTCTCGGCGCGGACCCAGGTTCGCCGGCGCCGATCGGCCAGCAGGTTCGGGTGCCCAAGATGGCCGAGCTCGTGGCCTCGCAACTCCGGCGCCAGATCGTGCGTGGTGAGCTGGCCGAGGGTGAGGCGCTGCCGTCGGAGGCGGCGCTCATGGCCCAGTTCCACGTCTCGCGCCCGACCCTCCGGGAGGCGTTCCGGGTCCTGGAGTCCGAGTCGCTGATCACGGTCCGCCGCGGTGCGCGGGGCGGCGCGCGCGTGCAGCTGCCCAGGCCGGAGGTGGCGGCGCGGTACGCCGGGCTGATCCTCCAGCACCGGGGCACCACGCTGGAGGACCTCTACGTCGCCCGGAGCCTGATCGAGCCCCAGGCCGTCGGCCTGCTCGCGCGCAGCCGGACCGCCGAGGACGTCGCCCGGCTGCGTGCCGCCGTCGAGGACGAACCGTCCGACGACAGGGCTCAGATCGTCCGCGCGCACGAGCGCTTTCACACTCTGCTCATCGAGCTGACGGGGAACCAGACCCTGCAGGTGCTCATCGGCATCATCGAGCACCTCACGGATACGGCCGACTGGTCACGCCTGCACCCCAACCAGACCTCGGCCGAGGTCAAACGGGACAGCCGGCGCAGCCTCCGGGCGCACTACAAGGTCATCGAGCTGATCGAGGCCGGCGACGACGACGCCGCGGAGGACCTGTGGCGGCGGCACCTCATCGCGACCAAGGAGTACCTGTCCCACAGCGACGTCACGACCGTGCTCGACCTCTTCAGCTGACCGGCCCGGCCCCGTGCCGGGGCGGCCGACACGCGCAAGGGGCGCCCGACCGGACCGGTCGGGCGCCCCTCTGTCGTGCGGGGTGGATCAGCCCACGCGGGGGAACCGGAGCATGGTGCGGGCGTTCGTCTCGGTGATCTTGGCGACCTCGTCGTCCGGGACCTCGGCGAGGACCTCGGCGGCCCGCTTGCGGCTGTTGGGCCAGTTGGAGTCCGAGTGCGGGTAGTCGATCTCCAGCATGATGCGGTCGATGCCGACCGCGTGCCGGTTCTTGACGCCGAACTCGTCGTCGATGAAGCAGCCCCAGAAGTGCTTGCGGAACAGGTCCGAGGGCCGGGCGTCGAAGTCGATCGGCTGGTAGTAGCGGTGCCGCTCCCAGACGAAGTCGGCGCGCTCGAGGAGGTAGGGGATCCACCCGATGCCGCCCTCGGCGAGAGAGAACTGCAGTTCGGGGTGCCGCTGCAGGACGCCGGAGAACAGCAGGTCGGTGGTCGTCCACATCAGGTTCGAGGAGAAGATCGTGATGGCGACCGCGAAGGGTGCGTCGGGCATCACCATCTGGCCGGGGACCGCCTTCATGGCGGAGAAGGAGAACCCGGGGACGTAGCCGCCGGAGCCGAAGTGCAGCGAGACGACCATGCCGGTCTCCTCGCAGGCGTTCCAGACCGGCTCCCAGTAGTCGCTGTGGAACGAGGGCATGCCCAGCGGCACGGGCGCGTCGGGGAAGGACACCGTCCGGGCGCCCTTGGCGGCCGCGCGGCGGATCTCGGCCGCGGCGAGCTCGGCGTCCCAGGTGGGGACGAGGCACAGCGGGACGAAGCGGCCCGGGTGGGCGTCGCACCACTCCTCGATGTAGTAGTCGTTCCACGCCGTGGTGCAGGCCAGCGCGAGGTCCTTGTCCTGGGCGCGGTGGAACACGCCGCCGCCGAAGCCCGGGAACGAGGGGAACAGCAGCGCCGCCTGGATGCCGTCGAGGTCCATGTCCTTGACCCGGGCGTCTGGGTCGTAGCAGCCGGGGATCATGTCCTCGTAGCGGACGGGGTCCATGCCCCACTCCTCACGGGGCTTGCCAGCCACGGCGTTCAGCCCGATCGTCGGGAACACCTCGCCGTCGTAGCTCCAGAAGTGCTTCCCGTCCTGCTCGAAGATCCGCGGCCCGCGCTCCTTGAGCTTCTCGGGCAGGCGGTCCTGCCACACGCGCGGGTGCTCGACGAGGTGGTCGTCCACCGAGACGATCTGGTGATGGTCCTGCAGGGGCATGAGATGTCTCCCTCAACGGTGCCCGGGAATGTGACCTGCAGTGTATAACCTTTTATGTGCATTGGAACACTGTCGGGGTAGTGCCATGACGACTTCGGAGCCGGTCGGCGACGTCCCGACCCGGGACACCGACGAGGACGACCACGACCTCCTCACCTACAGCGAGGCACGGGTCCGGCTGTACGAGGAGGTCCGCGCGCAGCAGGCCCTGGTGGCCGAGCTGGAGCGGTCCGGGGCCGACGGGCTGGAGGCCGCACGGCGGCGGCTCGCCGCGCTCGAGGACGCCGTCGAGCGCAACAAGCAGCAGCCGATCAACGACGACAACTTCGAGCGCTTCTTCGGTTACAAGGGCACCGCCCGACGCAACACGTGAGCGACGTCCGCATCGACATGGCGGGGCGCGTCGCCCTGGTCACGGGCGGCGGCTACGGGATGGGACGGGCCTCGGCCCGACGGTTCGCCGAGTGCGGTGCGCGCGTGGTGGTGGCCGACATCGACGCCGCGCGGGCCGCGGAGACCGTCGAGGTAATCGCCGCGGCCGGCGGCGAGGCGGCGGCCTTCCACGTCGACGTCGGCGAGGCCGAGGGCGTCCGCGAGATGGTCGACTTCACGGTGGCCACCTACGGCGGGCTGGACTCCGCGCACAACAACGCCGGGATCATCGAGGCGCAGGACGCGGTCACCGACTTCTCCGAGGCGCTGTGGGAGAAGATCATCCGCACCAATCTGACAAGCGTGTTCCTGTGCCTGAAGTACGAGATCCCGCGGATGCTGGAGCGCGGCGGCGGCGCCATCGTCAACGTCGCCTCCGAGACGACGTACAAGGGGAACGTCGGGGACGTCGCCTACACGGCGAGCAAGCACGGCGTCGTCGGCCTCACGACGGTCGCCGGCCTGCGCTACGCGAAGCGGGGCGTCCGGGTCAACGCCATCGCCCCCGGCAACGTGGAGACCGGCATCACCGAGCGGGCCCGCGAGTTCCTGACGCCGCAGCAGGCGCGGGCGATGGAGACCGCCCAGCCGATCGGGCGCATCGCCCAGCCGGAGGAGATCGCCGAGCTGGTCGTGTGGTTGTGCTCGGACGCCGCCGTCCTCGTCAACGCCACCCGCATCGCCGCCGACACCGGCTGGCACGTGGCCTGAGGGCCCCTGCCGCAGCAGGGGCCCTCCGTCAGCGCTCGAGCGTCTCGGCGGGGACGAGGTCGACCTCGGGCAGCCCGGCTCCGACGACCGCCGCGGGGTCGAGGTCCGTGGGCAGGCCGGGGAAGGAGGGGCTCCGCTTCTGCAGGAAGCTGTCGATCCCCTCGCGGAAGTCCGGCGACGCGGCGGCCACGCCCATCGCGCGGTAGCACCGCCGGAGCGCGGAGTCGAAGTCGCCCTGCACGTCCAGCCGGAGCTGGTGCCCGATCAGCGCCATCGACAGCGGCGAGCAGTTCGCGGCCACGTCCGCCGCCCACGCCCGGGCGGCCGGCAGCAGCTCGTCGCGCTCCAGCACCCGGTTGACCATGCCCATGGCATGCGCCTCGTCGGCGTCGAACACCCGCCCGGAGAGCAGCAGCTCAGTGGCGTTGCCGGTCCCGACCAGGCGGGGGAGCAGCCACGTCGCGCCGAACTCCCCGGCCAGGCCGCGGCGGGCGAACGCCGTCGTGAATCGTGCTCCCCGGGCGACGAAGCGGACGTCGCACAGCAGCGCCTGGACCAGGCCCATGCCGGCGCAGGCGCCGTTGATGGCGGCGATTAGCGGCTTGCGCAGCCGCCACCCGGTCGCGGGCGAGCTCCGTCCGGACATGTCCATCGGCTTGCCGGCGATGCTGTCCAGCCGGCCGCTGTCGACGCCCGGGCAGAACGTGGTCCCGGCACCGGTGAGGACGGCGGCGCGGACGCGCGGGTCGCCGTCCAGCATCCCGAGCACGTCGAAGTAGCGGCGCTCCATGTCGGGGTTCCACCCGTTGCGGCGCTCGGGCCGGTTGAGGGTGACGATGGCGACGCCGTCCTCCCCCACCTCCACGGTCACGAGCTCGTCGGGGCCGCCGTAGTCGGGGAGGTCCGCACGCGTCCCCTCGGTCCCCGTCATCGCCAGGCCCACGTCGGGGTCCGCTTCTCGCGGACGGACGCGCGGGCCTCGACCGCGTCGTCCAGCCGGCTGACGCGGGCGGTGTAGTCCTGCTCGAGGCGGTACCCGTCCTCGAGAGACAGGTGCTCCACCCGGTTCATCGCCTGCTTGGCCATCCGGAGCGCCAGGGGGCTCTTGCCGGCCAGTTCGAGGGCCAGCGCCCGCGCGGCCCCGGCCAGATCTCCGGGCGGGACCACCTCGACCGCGGCGCCGAGCCGGTACAGCTCGGCGGCGGGCACCCGGCGTCCCGTGAACGCCATCTCGCGCGCCTTGTGGGGCCCGACGAGCCGCTGCACGTGCCGCGCGCCGCCGAGCACCCCTACGTCGATCTCGGGGATGGAGAACCAGGCGGTGTCCGAGAGCACAACGAGGTCGCAGCAGGCGACCAGGGCGGCGCCGGCGCCGATGGCCCCGCCGTTCACGGCCGCGACCACGGGCAGCCCGCCGTCCCGGATGGCCCAGAAGCAGTCCCGGACGACGGCTCCGGGGTCCACGAGATCGGCGACGCTCTCCCCGGGCAGCAGCTCGCGGCGGGTGTACCGGCGCTCGGACTCGGCGACGTCGGCACCGGCGCAGAACAGCCGCTCGCCCTCCGCGGTGAGCACGGCGACCGACGCGTCGGTGCGGCGGCCCAGCTCGCCGAAGACCCGGGCGATCTCGCGCATCATCGGCGCGCTCAGCGCGTTCACCGGCGGGCGCGCCAGCGTGACCGTCGCCACCCCCTCGGAGACGTCGACGCGGGCGTGTTCCAACTGCTCCATCGGGCAGGGTCTCCTCGCTGCAGGCTCTGGCGGTCCCCGGAGAATCCCCTATATCGTCTAACTGTTCAATGCTGAACGCGGCCTCCGTCACGACGGGGCCTCGACGATCGGAGTCGGACTCGCATGTCCATCGCGATGCTGCTCGAGATGGCCTCGGCGGCCCAGGGGGACCGGCTGGCGGTCGGCTCCCGTTCCGGTAACGGACTCACCTACGAGCGGCTGGCCGCGGTGTCGGCCGGAGGAGCTCGCCTCGTCGCCGACTCGGGCGCCGACCGGGTGGCCTACGTCGGCGTGAACGGCCCGGCGTTCCCCGTGCTGCTGTTCGCCGCGGCACGGGCCGGCCGCCCGATCAGCCCGCTGAACTACCGGTTGTCGGCGGACCAGCTCCGTGAGCAGCTCGCCGATCTCGGCGCGCCCTACGTGGTCGTCGACCCCGCCTACCGGAGCGCGGTCGAGGGTGCCGGCTGCACCGTCGTGTCCAGCGACGAGTGGCTGGCGGCCGCGGCCACGGCGGAGCCGCTGGAGCAGGTCGCCGTCGACGACGACGCGACGGCGGTGCTGCTGTTCACCAGCGGCACCACCGCCAAGCCGAAGCGGGTCGTGCTGCGGCACAGCAACCTGCTGTCCTACGTGCTGCAGACCGTCGATTTCGCCTCTGCCGAGCCGGACGACGCCATCCTGGTGAGCGTGCCGCCGTACCACATCGCCGGCGTAGGGACCGTGCTCAGCAACCTGCACGCCGGCCGGCGGCTGGCCTACCTGCCCAATTTCAGTGCGGCCGGCTGGCTGGACACGGTGCGGTCCGAGGGCATCACGCACGCGATGCTGGTGCCGACCATGCTGGTGCGGATCGTCGAGGAGCTCGGTGGCCGGGACGCCGGCATCCCGCATCTGCGCTCCCTGGCCTACGGGGGGGCCCGGATGCCCGGCCATGTGCTCGAGGCGGCTCTGGAGGCCTTTCCGCAGACGGGATTCGTCAACGCCTACGGGCTGACCGAGACCAGCTCGACGATCGCCGTCCTCGGGCCCGAGGACCACCGCACCGCGGTGGCCTCCGACGATCCGGACGTGCGCGCCCGGTTGCGCTCGGCGGGCCGCGCCGTCCCCGGGATCGAGTTCCAGGTCCGGAACGAGATCGGCGAGGAGGTCGAACCCGGCTCGGAGGGCGAGCTGTGGGTGCGCGGTCCCCAGGTGTCGGGCGAGTACGAGGGCCTGGGCTCGGTGCTCGACGCGGAGGGATGGTTCCCGACCCGCGACCGCGCCCGGGTGGACGCGGAGGGGTACCTGTACCTGTCCGGCCGCTCGGACGACGTCATCATCCGGGGAGGGGAGAACATCGCCCCGGCCGAGATCGAGGAGGTGCTGGGCCGGCACCCGCAGGTGCGCGACGCCGCCGTCTTCGGCGCCCCCGACGAGGAGTGGGGCGAGAAGATCGTCGCCGCCGTCGTGCCGGAGGTCGGGGCGATCCTCACCGTCGAGGACGTCCGCGGCTACGTGCGCGAGCGGCTGCGCGGCTCCCGGACCCCCGACGAGGTCGTCTTCCGCGACGAGCTGCCCTACACCCCGACCGGCAAGCTCCTGCGCCGGCAGCTGGTCGCCGAGAGCGCCGCCGCGCCGGCCTGATCCGTTCCGCGGCGGCGCCGGCCCCGCGACCCACACCGACCGCCGCACGGCGGGGCGATCCGACATCCTGGAGGACCGATGGTCTACGGCCTGCCCGACATCCTCCGGGTCGAGGCGCAGGGCCCGATCCGGGTCATCACGCTCAACGACCCGGACAAGCTCAACGCGATGACCGACCCGCTGCACGAGGCGCTCACCGACGTCTGGGTGCACATCATGCGCGACCCGGACGCTCGTGCCGTCGTGCTCACCGGCGCGGGCCGGGCGTTCTCAGCGGGCGGCGACGTCCCCGGGTTCCTGCGCAACGTCGAGGACGTGGAGTACCGGCGGGCCAGCATGCGCACCGCCCGGCTGCTGGTCGACCACATCCTCGGCTGCCATCTGCCGGTGATCGCCGCGGTCAACGGCCCCGCCGTCGGCCTCGGGTGCAGCATCGCGATGTCCTGCGACCTGGTGCTCATCAGCGAGACCGCCTACATCGCCGACACGCATGTGAACGTGGGCCTCGTCGCCGGGGACGGCGGCGTGGTGACGTGGCCGTTCATGATGAGCATGCTCAAGGCGAAGGAGTACCTCTTCACCGGCGAACGGATCCCCGCGGCCCTCGCCGTCGAGCTGGGCCTGGCGAACCGGGTGGTCCCCGCGGAGTCCCTGATGGACGAGGCGCTGGCCCTCGCCGGCAAGCTCGCCCAGCAGCCGGCGCAGTCACTACAGGAGACCAAGCGCTCGCTGAACCTGCACCTGCAGGCGGCGGCATTGAAGGTGCTGCCGTTCGCGCTGTCGGCGGAGACCGAGTCCTTCTCCTCCCCGGAGGTCGCCGAGAGGGCCCGCCAGTTCGCCGCCAGAACGGCCGAGAAGCAGCGCTGACGGTCGGCAGTGCCCGCGCAACTGGACCCGACCTCACTGGCCGGCGTGGGCCGCTTCGCCGGGTCCTTCGACCGCCTCCGGATCGACCTGCTGGTCAACGGCACCGGGGTGATGGCCCCGCACCTGGAGCGGACCGCGGACGGCTTCGAGCGGCCGTTCGGGACCTCCCACCCGGGGCACTTCCTGCCCACCAACCTGCTACTGCCCCGCATGAGCGGGCCGGCGCGGATCGCGCACCTGTGTCCGACGGGCACCGGATCGCCGACGTCGACCGGGCCTGCCCGCCCTGGACGACCGGGGACTCGCCCTGGCCTGCCGACGGCCAGTCCACGACCGCCAACTCTTCTCGGTGCGGTGGAGGCGCGGCTGGGGAGCGGGGCGTGCACTCCTACGCCGTGCACCCGGGCGTGGTCACCACGGACCTGTTCCGGTCCATGAGCCCGCAGGAGCGGTTCTGACGGCTCCGCGCCGACGTCAGAACCGCCGGTTCTGGTTCCCCTGGTCCACCGGCAGGGTGACGCCGGTGATCCACCGGGCGTCATCACTGGCGAGGAACACCACCGCGCGGGAGACGTCCTCGGGGTCGAGCCAGGGCCGGCCCATCGGCATCGACCGGCGGAACCCGTCCATGCAGTCCTCGATCGTCGGGTCCGCGAGGTCCGGCCGGAAGAGCTTGAACTGCGGGGTGTTGGCCGTGACCATCGGCGTGTCCACGGTGCCGGGGGCGATGACGTTGACCCGGACCTGCCGGTGCGCGAGCTCGTTGGCCAGCGAGTTGGCCAGACCGATGACGCCCTGCTTGGCGGTCACGTAGTCGCCGATGTTGGGCACGCTGTTGAGCGCCGCACCGGAGCTGATGATGACGATCGATCCGCCGTCGCGGTGGGCCAGGACGTGCGGGACGGTCACCGCGACGGTGTGGAAGACGCCGGTCAGGTTGATGCCTATGACGTCGTCCCACTGCTCGGGCGGGATCTCCCAGATCCGGTGCGGGGGAGGGGAGACGGCGGCGTTGGCGACGACGATGTCCAGCCGCCCCAGCTCGGCGACGCCGCCGTCGACGACCGCCTGCAGCGCCGGGCGGTCGCGCACGTCGGCGACCCGGGCGACGACGCGGCGGTCGAGGGCCTCGATCTGCCGGACGGTCTCGGCCAGGTCCTCCTCGCTGCCCTGGGGGTAGCCCATCGTCTCCACCTGGCGGGCGATGTCGACGCCGATCAGGTCGGCGCCCTCGCGCGCGAGGGCCAGCGCGTGCGAGCGGCCCTGCCCGCGGGCGATGCCGGTCACGAAGGCCACCTTGCCCTCGAGTCGTCCTGGCATGTCGGGTCTCCTGTCGGCTGCGCCCTGTCGCGGGACCGGGGCGGGGAGGTTCAGACAGACCTCACGCGGGGGTGGGCGTCAGGCCGATGACGGCCGACAGGCGCTCGAGGTGGCGCTCCGGGTCGCCGAGCAGCTGGCGGTCCACGGTGGCGCGCTTGAGGTAGAGGTGCGCCGGGTGCTCCCAGGTGGCGCCGATGCCGCCGTGCACCTGGATGTTCTCGGAGGCGGCGAGGAGGGCGGCCTCCGAGCAGGTGACGCCGGCGATGCACGCGACTTCGGCCAGCTCCCCGGGGGACCGGTCCGCGACGAACAGCGCGTACATCATCGCCGACGTCGCCGCCTCGACCTCGAGCAGGACGGTGGCCAGCTTGTGCTTGACCGCCTGGAAGGACCCGATCGGCCGGCCGAACTGCTCGCGTTGCTTGGCGTACTCCGTCGCCATCTCCAGGCACCGCTCGGCGAGCCCGACCTGCTCGGCCGCGAGCAGGGCGGTCGCCTCGTCCAGCGCCCGCTGCAGCGCCGGGCCGCCGTGGCCCTCCTCGCCGAGCAGGGTGGCCGGGGCGCCGGTGAGCTCGACCCGGGCGACCCGGCGGGTCGGGTCCACCGTCTCGACCTGCTCGGTCAGGACACCGCCGCCGGCCCGCTCGACGAGGAAGAGCGAGAGCCCCGCAGGGGTCGAGGCCGGGACGACGACCAGGTCCGCGGCGTGCCCGTCGAGCACCCAGGCGCGGGAGCCGGTGAGGGTCCAGCCCTCTGAGGCCCGTTCCGCCCGTACCGACGGGGGCGCGTCCCGGTCGGCGTCGGGGCCCAGCCACGCCAGCGTGCCGGTCCGCGCGCCGGTGGCCAGGCCCGGCAGGTGGTCGGCCGCGGCCGCCGGGTCGCCGGCGGCGAGCAGCGCGCGGACGGCGACGGTCGTCGAGAGCAGGGGAGCGGTCAGCAGGGCGCGACCCGCCTCGCGGAGCACGACGCCGGCCTCGATCAGGCCGTAGCCGGAGCCGCCGAACTCCTCGGGGACCGCGAGTCCGGCCAGCTCCAGGTCGCCGGCCAGCCGCCGCCACGCCTCGTCGCTCCAGCCGCGCTCGCCGTCGACGTCACGGCGGACGGCCTCCTCCGAGGACACGTCGGCCAGCAGCTTGCGCACGCTGTCGCGGAGCTCGTCGTGCTCCGGGTCGTATCGAAAGCGCACGGGGCCTCCACGGACTGGGGCGATCCCCACGAGAGGGGCTATCGTCTACCTGATTCAGCTTATCAAGCGCGACGAGCGAGGAGTACCCCGTGGACACGACGTACCCGGCTGACGTCGAGGAGTTCCGTGCCGAGGTCCAGGCGGTGCTGGCCGAGGAGCTCCCACCGGGCTGGCGCGGGATCGGCGCGATCCCCGACGCGGAGGCGACGTCGCGCTTCGGCCGGGAGTGGCGGGCCACCCTGCACCGTCGCGGTCTGATGGGCGTGGCCTGGCCGGTCGAGTACGGCGGCCGGGGGCTGACCAACCTGCACCAGGTCGTGCTCGTCGAGGAGCTGACCCGGGCGGGGGTGCCGGCGGGGGTGTTCCCGCAGGACAGCACGGGCTTCAAGATGCTGGGCAACACGCTGCTGCGGTGGGGTACCCAGGCCCAGAAGGCGGCCATCCTGCCCGACCTCCTCTCCGGTGAGCAGCGCTTCTGCCAGGGCTTCTCCGAGCCCGGCGCCGGCTCTGACCTGGCCTCCGTCAGCACGCGGGCCCGCCTCGACGGGGACGAGTGGGTGGTCGAGGGCCAGAAGATCTGGACGTCGGGGGCCACGACCTCGACCGGCATCTTCGTGCTGGCCCGCACCGATCCGGCGGCCGCCAAGCACAAGGGCCTGTCCTTCCTCCTCGTCCCGCTGGACCAGCCGGGCGTCGAGGTGCGGCCCATCCGGCACATGAACGGCGGCCGGGAGTTCTGCGAGGTCTTCTTCACCGGGGCGCGGACCGCCGCCGACATGGTGGTGGGGGAGGTCGGGCAGGGATGGCAGGTCGCGAGCACCCTGCTGACCTTCGAGCGCGGCGAGGAGGCGGCGACCAACCCCATCCTGTTCCAGGCCGAGGTCCTCCGGCTGGTGGAGCTGGCCCAGAGGACCGGCCGCGCGCAGGACCCGGTCTTCCGTCGGCGGATCGCCTGGTGCCACGCCAGGGTGGAGGTGATGCGCTACCTGGGGTACCGCGTCCTTACCGACGTCCTGGCCGGTGACGAGATCGGGCACGCCGCCTCGGTCTCCAAGCTGTACTGGAGTGAGTACCACCGCATCGCCACGCAGCTCGCCCTGGACCTCCAGGGGCTCGGTGGCCTGGTGCCCACGGGCAAGCCGCCGTCGCGGTTCATGCGCGCCGACGACCCCGGCGCCGATCCCTCGTCCGCCAACAGCTGGTGGCAGGTCTCGCTGAACGCGCGGGCCGGCACGATCTACGCAGGCACCTCGGAGGTGCAGCGCAACATCCTCGCCGAGCGGGCCCTCGGCCTGCCGCGCTGAGTCCGCGACCGGTTCCTCGGGCGGTGTGCTCCGCCGGAACGGCGGGTCGCCGGCCGTGTCCCCGGCAGAAGGCGCGCGAGTGGAGCGGTCGTCTGTGACTGCCGTCATCGAATCGTTGTACGGGTGGTCACGGGGAACCGTTGACACCCTCCTCAGATCGTGAGCAGAATCATCAAGCTATTTTAGCGATTGGCGCTCCCGGCGACCCCGGTCCGCCGGTCGTCTGCATGAGCCAGCGTTCGCATCCGTCGGCGCGTCGTCGTATCCCCCGGCCGGTCCCCGGCCTGTCTGCAGGACACCGACAGCAGAAGGGCGCACCCCGTGCAGCACCTGGTCTTCCTGCTCCTCGGCCTCGGTAACGGAGCCGTGTTCGGCGCACTCGCGCTGGCACTCGTGCTCACGTTCCGCAGCTCCGGAGTCGTCAACTTCGCGACGGGCAGCATCGCCCTCCTCACCGCGTACATCTACGCGTTCCTGCGCAAGGGCGAGTTCCTCGTCCTCGTCCCCGGTCTCCCCGACACGGTGGACCTCGGCACGGAACTCGGGCTGATCCCGGCGATGCTCATCGCCGTCGGCCTCGCGGGGCTGCTCGGCCTGGTCATGCACCTGGCGGTGTTCCGGCCGCTGCGCAACGCGCCCCCGGTGGCCAAGGCCGTGGCAACGCTGGGCATCTCGCTGCTCATCACGGCCCTGATCGCCGCCCGCCTGGGCACCAACGCCGTCGCCGTCGCGCCGATCTTCCCCAACGACATCTGGGAGGTCGGTGACGTCAACATCCCGGCCGACCGCGTGTACCTGGCACTCACGATCCTCGCGGTCGCGGTGGTGATCGCCGGTCTGTTCCGGTTCACCCGCTTCGGCCTGGCCACGCGTGCGGCGGCGGAGAGCGAGAAGGGCGCCTACATCAGCGGGATCTCGCCCGACCGGATCGCCGCCTACAACTGGATCATCAGCTCCGCCGTCGCCGGCCTGGGCGGCATCCTCGTCGCGCCGCTCATCCCGCTGATCCCGGTCTCCTACACGCTGTTCATCGTCCCCGCGCTCGCCGCCGCCGTCATCGCCCGGTTCACCAACGTCCTGTGGGCCACGATCGCCGGCATCGCGATCGGCATGCTGCAGTCGGAGATCCAGTACCTGACCAGCAAGTACGACTGGCTGCCCTCGTCCGGGCTGCCCGAGCTCGTGCCGTTGGTGCTCATCCTGATCGTGCTGGTCATCCGGGCGAAGCCGCTGCCAGGTCGAGGGGCCATCATCCTGCAGTCGCTGGGCCGTGCCCCACGCCCGCACCGGCTCCTGCTGCCGACGCTGGTCCCCAGCCTGCTGGCCGTCCTGGCGCTGGTGTTCTTCACCACCCAGTACCGCAACGGGCTCATCTCCAGCCTGATCTTCGGCATCATCGCGCTGTCCGTCGTGGTCGTCACCGGGTACGCCGGCCAGGTCTCTCTCGCCCAGCTCCCGCTGGCCGGGGTGTCGGCTTTCCTCCTGGCCCCGATCGCCGACGACCTCGGCGTCCCCTTTCCGCTGGCGCCCCTGCTCGCGGCCCTGGGGGCCACGGTCGTCGGCGTGGTGATCGGGCTGCCGGCGCTGCGCATCCGCGGCCTCACCGTCGCCGTGGTGACCTTCGCCCTTGCATTCGCTCTCGAGGCGATGTGGTTCCGCAACCTGGACATCGCCGGCGCCGACGGGCTTCCGGTCCCGCAGCCCAGCCTGTTCGGCCTGGACCTGTCGGTCGGCACCGGTTCGGACTTCCCCCGCGTGCAGTTCGGCCTGCTCTGCCTGCTGTGCCTGGTGGTCGCGGGCCTCGCCGTGGCCAAGCTGCGCACCAGCCAGCTCGGCTCCCAGATGCTCGCCGTCCGCGCCAACGAGCGGTCGGCCGCGGCGGCCGGCGTCAACGTCGTCCGGGTGAAGCTGCTCGCCTTCGCGATCGGCGCGTTCATCGCCGGGGTCGGTGGTGCGCTGCTGGCCTACAAGCTGGGGAACGTCACGTTTGACCCGTTCACCGCGATCCTGGGCCTGGCGTTCTTCGGCACGGTGTACCTGCTGGGCATCACCTCGGTGTCGGGCGGGATCATCGCCGGGATCGCGGCGATCAACGGCCTCTTCTACGTCCTCGTGGGCGAGTTCGTGACCACCGGGCTGTGGTATGAGGTGATCTCCGCGGTCCTCCTGGTCCTCACGGTCATCCTCAACCCCGAGGGCGTCGTCGGCCCGGCCCACCAGGTTTTGGAGAAGCGCCGGGCCCGCGGGTCGGGGGACCGTACCGGCTCGATCGTCGGCAGCGAGACGGGCCAGACCATGACGGGCACGCCGGCGGTGCGCCCGGGCACGGGCATCCCCGACCTGCTCTCCGTCCGCGACCTCACGGTCCGGTACGGCGGCGTGGTGGCCGTGGACGGCGTCACGTTCGACGTCGCCGAGGGCGAGATCGTCGGTCTCATCGGTCCCAACGGCGCCGGTAAGACGACGGCGATCGACGCCATCAGCGGCTTCGCCCCGGCTACCGGCTCGGTCCGGCTCGGCGGCGAGGACCTGACCGCACGCAAGCCGCACCAGCGGATCCGCGCAGGACTGGGGCGGACGTTCCAGGCCATCGAGCTCTACGAGGACCTCAGCGTCCGCGAGAACGTCGTCGTCGGACTCACCGCGGATGCCGGACGCTCCGGCGCTGGCGACGAGGCGCTCGACGAGACGCTGGCCCTGCTCGGCCTTGGCGAGGTCGCCGAGCGGCCGGCCGGTGAGCTCTCCCAGGGGCAGCGGCAGCTGGTCTCCATCGCCCGTGCCCTGGTGGGCCGACCCAAGGTGCTGCTCCTCGACGAGCCGGCCGGCGGCCTGGACACGGTGGAGAGCCACTGGCTCGGTGAACGCCTCCGGGTGATCCGTGACAGCGGCGTCACGATCCTCATGGTGGAGCACGACATGAGCCTGGTGCTCAGCCTGTGCGACCGGATCCACGTCCTCAACTTTGGCCATGTCATCGCCAGCGGCGCACCGGCCGAGATCCGCCGCGATCCCAAGGTCACCCAGGCGTACCTGGGCAGCACCCACGCCGAGGAGGTCCCCGCGTGAGCAACGACGTGACCCCAGACCCCGCCGCTCCAGGCGTGAGCAGCACCACCGTCCTCGAGCCGCCGGTGCTCGAGCTCCGCGGGGTCCAGGCCGGCTACGGCTCCGTCCCGGTCGTCCGGTCGCTCGACCTGTCGGTCGACCGGGGCACGGTGCTGGGCCTGCTGGGCCCCAACGGCGCCGGCAAGTCCACGCTGATGATGACGCTAGCCGGGCTGTTGCCCCGGCTCGGCGGTGAGGTGCTGGTAGACGGCAAGCCGATCGCGTCCGGCCGCCCGGCGATGGCGAACCGCTCGGGAGTGGTGCTCGTCGCCGACGACCGCGCCCTGTTCACCTCGCTGAGCGTCAAGGACAACCTCGCGATCGCACGCCGCAAGGACGGCCCGACGATCGACTCCGTCTACGACCTGTTCCCGGTGCTCGGTCAACGGAGCAAGCAGCTCGCTGGGACGCTGTCCGGCGGCGAGCAGCAGATGCTCGCCGTCGCCCGCGGCCTCGTGCAGAAGCCGGAGGTCCTGCTCATCGACGAGATGAGCATGGGCCTGGCCCCGGTCATCGTCGAGAGCCTGCTCCCGGTCGTCCGCCGGATCGCCGACGAGACCGGCGCCGTCGTCGTCCTGGTCGAGCAGCACGTGAAGCTCGCACTCGAGGTCTGCGACCGGGCCGTCGTCCTGGTCCACGGCGAGGTCGTGCTCCGTGGGGAGGCAGCCGCCCTTGCCGCCGACCCCGGCGCGCTGGAGGCGGCGTACCTGGGCCACGCCGCCGCCACCCCGGCCTGACCGCACACCCCCGAGACGCACCACCCGCCCATCCACCGAGAAGAGAGTGACCCCTTCATGTCCGTGCTCCATCCCCGTCGCCGCCAGCGGCTCGCCGTTCCCGCGGTGCTGCTGTCGGTGGCCCTGATCACCGCCGCGTGCGGTGACGACTCCGACGACTCCGGCGGCTCCGGCGACTCCGCATCGGGGGGCGACACCTCGGAGGTGCTGGGGGAGCTCGACGAGCCGACCGGCGAACCGGTCAAGGTCGGGTGGATGAGCACGGGTCAGACCCAGGCGGTCGACACCACCGACGAGATCCGCGGCGCCGAGATGGCCGTGGCCTACGCCAACGCCCACCTCGGCGGCCTGGGCGGCCGCCCCATCGAGCTCGTGATCTGCGAGGACAAGGGGACCCCGGCCGGGGCACAGGCGTGCGGCAACGAGTTCGTCAGCGAGGAGGTCGTCGCCGTCAGCAGCGGGAGCAGCAGCGCCGCGGATGCCGCCGTGCAGGTCGTCGACCCGGCGGGGATCCCCTTCACCGCCAACCAGGCCGCCACCGCGACGATCCTGGGGGCGGAGAACGCGTTCGTCTTCACCAACCCGATCTCGGCCTTCGGCACGCCGGCGGCCTTCGCCCGGGAGGAGGGCATCACCACCGCCGCGGTGCTCGTGATCGACGTCCCCGGAGCGGCCGGTCCCGCGAACGCGCTGGCCCCGTCCTTCTTCAGCAACGCCGACGCCGAGGTCGAGGTCGTCGCGATCCCGCCCGGCACGGCGGACATGACCCCGCAGGTGCAGTCGGCGCAGGAGAACGAGCCCGGCCTCTACCACCTCGCCGGTGATCCGACCTTCTGCAGCAGCGCGCTGCGGGCGATCCGGACGCTCGGCATCGAGGCGGAGATCACCATGCTCGACCGGTGCATCGCCGACGACGGCGGCGCCTCGGTGCCCGGCGGCTACGAGGGGATCACCATCATCGCCCAGGCGGTCCAGGACCCCGAGGACGAGCAGTACCAGATCTACACCGCCGCGCTCGAGGAGTACGGCGACGGTCTGGAGGACAGCGCCGACGCGCGATCGGGTTACGCGGGCATGCTCGGCCTGATCAGTGGCGTGAACGCCTCGGAGCCGACCGAGCTCACCTCGCCGAGCATCATCGCCGCGCTCCGTGGGATGCCCCCGGTCCCGCTGCCGCTCGGTGGCGGCGCCACCTACCAGTGCAACGGCCAGGCCCTCACGGCCATCAGCCCGAACGCGTGCTCGACGGCCTCCTTCGTCGCCGACGCCGACGCGGAGGGGCAGCTGTCGAACTACCGGGCCTTGGATGCCGAGGGGATCTACGAGCTCGGCGCCTGATCAGTCACACCGGGTTCGGACGGCGCGGTTGCCTCGGCGGCCGCGCCGTTCGCGCGTCCGGGGGCGGCGGGAGGCAGCCTGGACCCGCCGCCGTCAGTCCTGGGAGGAGACCACGATCGCGCCGACGCCACCCTGGGCCAGGTAGGCGCTGCCGGCCGTCAGGTGCCGCCGCCAGGTGGCCTCGGCCGCGGCCGCGTCCCGGGCCATGATCTGGTCGACCAGGTCGTGGTGGCTGCGCAGGGTCCCGCGCTCGATGCGGTCGTGGGTGGCCGACCCGAGGTCGACCTGCACCTGCCGCCACGACGAGCGCTCGATGATCCCGGCGAGCATGACGTTGAACAGCGTCAGCGTGTCGTTGCCGGCGAGCCGGACCACCAGCGAGTGGAACTCGTTGTGCGCCCGGACGATGTCGGCGGGGTCCTCGAGCAGGTCGTGCGCCTCGAGAGCCGTTCGCAGGGCGGCGATGTCGGCGTCGCTCCGGTTCGCGGCCAGCACGCCGGCCGCCGGCGCCTCGAAGAGGCTTCGGGCCTCCCACACGTCCTGGACCGGGGTCCGCCGGTGTTCGAGGACCAGTGCGGCGTAGCGGGCGGCCACCTCGTCGCTCGGCAGCTGCACGCGGCCGCCGCCCCCTGCGCCCCGGCGGACCACGATGAGGGACTCGGCCTCGAGGATGCGGAAGGCCTCGCGTAGCGTGGGTCGGGAGACGCCGAACTGCGTCATGAGCACGGCTTCCGACGGCAGCGCGTCACCTTCGGTCAGCTCGCCGGTGACGATGCGCCGGCGCAGCTGCGAGGCGACCAGCTCGGCCATCTTGGGCACCCGCACCTGCTGGCCGACGTGGCCGTGCGCCACCGCCTCGCTCATCAGTTCTCCAGTGGCCACGAGCCCTCCCGAGGTCGATCGGGCGGCGCCTGGGCCCGTCCATTCCGTGCTATCAGTATGACATTCGAATCGCTGTCACGAGCCCTCCGAGCGGGTGACGAGCACGACCTTGCCCATCGCCGTGCGGTTCGCGACGAGCCGGAGCGCCTCGCGTGCCCGGTCGAGGGGGAGGCGCGCGGTGACCGGCACCCGGAGGCCGCGACCGACGAGCGCGGCCACTGCCTCCGCGTCGTGTGCCGCGCCCTCCGGGTCCTCCTCGGCCTGACGGCGCATGTCGAAGCCGAGCAGGCTCACACCCTTGAGCAGCACGAGGTTCAGGGGGATCCGGGGTATCTCGCCGGAGGCGTAGCCGACGGTCACGAAGCGCCCGCCGCGACGCATCGCGCGGATCAACAGCTCGGCCAGCGGACCGCCCACGGGGTCGACGACGACGTCCACGCCGCCGGTAAGGTCCTGCACGGCCCGCCGGACGTCACCGGTCGCCGACAGGTCGATGACCGCGTCGACGCCGAGGTCCGCGCAGAACGCCGCCTTCGTGGCCGAGGAGACCACCGCGAGCACCCTGGCACCCGCCGCTCGCGCGACCAGTGCCGCCGCCGACCCGACCCCACCGGCCGCGCCGGGGACGGCCACCCACTCGCTGGGGCGTACGCCGGCCACCGGGTGCAGTGCTGAGTACGCCGTCCGCAGGGCCACGCTCCCGGCCGCGGCGGCCACCGGGTCGCCTCCCGGCGGCAGGCTGCGGACGGCTCCCGCCGGCACGACCACCCGTTCGGCGAAGGCGCCGGACATGGTGGTCCCGGCGACCGCGGTCCCGACGGCGAGCGTGTCCACCCCGGCGCCGGTGGCGAGGACCACGCCGGCGAACTCGCTGCCGGGGACGAAGGGCACGGCGACCGGCACCTGGTACCTCCCGGCGATCAGGAGCAGGTCCGGGAAGTTGACGGCGGCCGCCTCGACGGCGACGAGCAACTCGCCGGGTCCCGGCACGGGGTCGGGGACCTCCTCGACCGACAGGATCTCGTCGTACTCCGCGGGCTCGCCGAGGCGGAGGCAGTGGACCGCCTTCACCGGGGATCCGGAACGTCGTTGCGCATAGCGCGGAACGTAGGCGGGTGCCTGGGGCCGGTCAACCGGCGCGCAGGTGCTCCGCAGGCAGCACGGCCTGGCAGAAGCGGCGGAGATGGAGGCGCTCGGCCTCCGACGGTGCGGTGCCGGCGAGTGCGTGCCGGCGGACGGCGCCGAGGACCACGTCCTGCAGCGCCCGGGCGTCGAGGGTGGGCTCGGCGCGGCCGGCAGTGGTCAGGATCGGGACCAGGAGGTCGCCGAGCTGGTCCAGCAGGTCCACGCCGCCGCCCCGGGCTCCGCCCCGGGCAACCTCCTGGGCGACCGCCGAGCTCTGCCGGGCGGTGGGCGGCCTGCTCACCTGGTCGAGGAGGCCGTCGACCCAGGCCGCAATGCGTCCGCCCGGATCCTCGTGCTTGTCCATGCGGTGAGCGAGGTATCCGCGCAACCGCACGGTGCCCCGTTCCTGTACGGCCGCCATCAGGTCCGCCTTGCCGGCGAAGTAGCGGTAGAAGGTCTGGTTCGAGGTCCCGGCCTCGGCGACGATGTCGGCCACCCGCGGCTCCGCCGGGGCGACCCGCTCGGCGACCCGCAGAGCCGCGTCGAGGATCAGCTCCACGTCGGCCACCGCGTCCCGGTGCTGCCGGGAGAGCGCCCGCCCGACCGCTGCGCGTACCGACGGCGGTACCTGGTCCCACTCCATGGCCGAAGTCTGCCCACGGTCCTCGATCGTGGTGCTCTTGACGCCCGCCATGGTCGGAAGGTACTTCTTGAGCGCGCAAAACGCCATTCTCGGAGAAGCGACATCACTCCCATGGAGTGATGCCGGATGCGGGAGAAGCCGCGAGCCGTGGTCTGCGCCACCCCGGGACGACGGGACCGGACACATGACCGAGGAGTTGACGTGGGCTACGCCGACGAGCTGTTCGACCTGACCGATCGCGTCGTGCTCGTGACGGGTGGCAGCCGCGGGCTGGGGCGCGAGATGGCCATGGCCGCGGCCCGGTGCGGAGCCGACGTGGTGATCGCCAGCCGCAACGAGGAGTCCTGCGTCGAGGCCGCCCGGGAGGTCGAGGAGCTGACCGGCCGCTCCGCGCTGGCGTACGGCGTCCACGTGGGCCGCTGGGACGAGCTGCCCGGGCTGGTGGATGCCACGTACGAGCGGTTCGGCAAGGTCGACGTGCTGATCAACAACGCGGGCATGTCGCCCCTCTACGACGCGCTGACCGGCGTCACCGAGAAGCTCTTCGACAGCGTGGTCAACCTCAACCTCAAGGGCCCGTTCCGCCTGAGTGCGCTGGTAGGGGAGCGGATGGTGCAGGCCGGACGGGGCTCCATCATCAACGTGAGCACCAGCGGCTCCATCCGCCCGTCGCCAGGAATCATCCCCTACGCGGCGGCGAAGGCGGGGCTGAACGCGATGACCGAGGGGCTGGCCCACGCGCTCGGCCCCGTGGTCCGGGTCAACACGCTGATGCCCGGCCCCTTCTACACCGACGTCAGCCAGCACTGGGACCCCGAGGTCACCGAGCGGGAGCAGCAGCGCTACGCCCTGCGCCGGGCCGGCCAGCCGCCGGAGATCGTCGGCGCCGCCCTCTACCTGGCGTCCGACGCCTCCAGCTTCACCTCCGGCGCGACCCTCCGGGTCGACGGCGGCATCCCGTGAGCTCCCCCGACCAGAGAGGAGGAGTTCTGCGATGACATGGGACTTCTCGACCGATCCCGAGTTCCAGGCCAAGCTCGACTGGGTGCGCACCTTCGTGCGCGACAAGGTGGAGCCGCTGGACGTGCTGTTCCCGGGGTGCGAGTTCCTGCCCCTGGACGAGGAACGCCGTGCCGTGGTCGACCCGCTCAAGCAGGAGGTCCGCGACCAGGGCCTGTGGGCCGCCCACCTCGGCCCGGAGCTGGGCGGCCAGGGCTTCGGCGCGGTCAAACTCACGCTGCTCAACGAGATCCTCGGCCGCACCGACTGGGGCTCCATCGTCTTCGGCACGCAGGCGCCCGACACCGGCAACGCCGAGATCCTGGCCCGCTTCGGCACCCAGGCGCAGAAGGACCGCTTCCTGGCTCCGCTGCTGGCCGGCGAGATCTTCTCCTGCTTCTCGATGACCGAGCCGCAGGGCGGTGCCGATCCGCGGGTGTTCACCACGCGCGCGGTGCGCGACGGGGACGAGTGGGTGCTCACGGGGCGCAAGTACTGGTCCTCGAACGCCGCCGTCGCCTCCTTCCTCATCGTCGTGGCGATCACCGACCCCGACGTCCCGGTCCACCGGGGCGCCTCGACCTTCCTCGTGCCGCGCGACACCCCGGGCGTGGTGATCGAGGACAGCCACCACGTGTTCGGCGCGCACCGGCACGAGCCGGGTCACTCGCTGGTCCGCTACCAGGACGTGCGGGTGCCGGCGGACGCGATGCTGGGGGAGGAGGGGCACGGCTTCGAGGTCGCCCAGTCCCGGCTGGCCGGGGGCCGCCTGCACCACGCGATGCGCGCGATCGGGGTGGGCCAGAAGGCGATCGACATGATGGCCGAGCGGGCCAAGAGCCGCTTCACGCAGGGCAGCACCCTGGCCGAGAAGCAGTTCGTGCAGGGCTTCGTCGCGGAGTCCTACACCGAGCTGATGCCCTTCCGCCTGGCCGTGCTGCACGCCGCCTGGTTGCTGGACACTCAGGGGGAGGAAGCCGCACGGCGCGACATCGCCGCGCTCAAGGTCCTCACCCCGAAGGTGATGCAGTCCATCGTGCTCCGTGCGGTGCAGGTGCACGGCGGACTGGGCATTACCGAGCAGCTCCCGCTCATGGACATGTTCATGCACGGGCTGGCGCTCGGCCTGGCCGACGGCCCTACCGAGGCGCACAAGGTCAACCTGGCCCGGCAGCTCTTCCGGGACTACGAGGCCGACGACCCGGAGTGGCCGACGGAGTTCCTCGGCCGGCGACGCGAGGCCGCCCGCGCCCGGTACGGCGACATGGTGGGTTCCGTGCCGTCGGTGCCCGACCGGGTGCCGCCCTTCGTCCCCCTGCCCCAGCCCTGATCGACGACGAGGAGACGACCGTGACCGGACCGGACGACCAGGTCGACACCCGCGCACTCGCTGCCTGGCTCGACGACAACGTGCCCGCCCTGGCCGGCGGGGAACTCGCGACGACGGTGGTGACGGGCGGCTCGACCAACCTCATCCTCCGCCTCGACCGGGAGGGCCGGCGGGCGATCCTGCGCTCGCCGGGGACCGCGGGCGGCCCGCAGGGAGCCAAGACCCTGGACCGTGAGGCCATGGTGCTGCGCGCCCTGACCGGGACCGACGTGCCGTCCCCGGCCTTCTTCGGGCACTGCCCGGACCCGGCCGTGATCGGCGTCCCGTTCTTCGTCATGGAGGACGTCGACGGTTGGGCGGCGACGGTCACCCCGGAGAACACGACGACGTACCCGCCGTACTGGGCGCAGGGGCCCGACCACCACTACCTCGGCTACGCCATGGTCGACGGGCTGATCGCGATGGCGAACCTCGACTGGCGCGCCGCCGGGCTCGAGGGCTTCGGCAAGGCCGACAACTTCCTGGCCCGGCAGCCCGACCGCTGGCTGGGCGCGATCGAGAGCTATCCGAAGCTCTATCCGGAGTACCAGGTGCGTGACCTGCCCGGGCTGTCGTACGTCGCCGACTGGCTGCGCGCCAACATCCCGGCGGGCAGCACCCCCGGCCTCATGCACGCGGACTACGCGCTCAACAACGTGCTCTTCGCGCACCGGCCACCCGCGCGGCTGGTCGCGATCATCGACTGGGAGACCGCGACGATCGGCGATCCGCTGCTCGACCTCGCCGCCTTCACGCAGAACCTCCGCACCGGCGACGGCGACGACGGGGGCACCCGCTACTTCGACCCGGCGAACTTCCCGCTCCGTGCCGACGCCGTCGACTACTACGGCGAGCGCACCGGGCGGGACGTCTCCGGCATCGACTACTACTACGTGCTGTCCCGCTTCCGGTCGGCCTGCATGCTCGAGTACAAGGTGGCCGAGGCGATCCAGGGTCTGTCGTCGAAGGCCAAGGGGGACCGGTTCGACGGCCTCGTCCGGGGCCTGCTCCGCGACGCCGAGGCGCTCGCCCGCTCGCTGGGCTGATCCCACCGGGTCGGACCGGCACGGCGGCGCCGCCGGCTCAGCGCAGCACGGCGGCTCCGCCGGCTCAGCGCAGCACGGCGGCTCCGCCGGCTCAGCGCAGCATGACGGCGCCGCCGTCGATGGCGAACACCTGGCCCGTCATGAACCGCGCTCCCGGACCGGCCAGGAAGGCCATCACGGGCACGAAGTCGCGCTCGGCGTCGCCCAGCTCGCCACCGAGCGGGATCTGCTGGGCCAGCAGCGCGTCGTGCGCGACGAGCTGGTCCGGCGTCATCGACGCCCGGGTCCGCTCGTACATGGGCGTCTTGATGGCGGGGGCGACGGCGTTGACGGTCACCCCGTCCCGCCCCCACTCGACCGCCGCCGACCGCACCCACGCCACCACGGCGCCCTTGCTCGCGGCGTAGGCGGCCTTTCCGGGGTAGCCCTGGATCCCCGCCGCAGAGGCGAAGTCGATGATCTGGCCGCCACCGGCACGCATGTGCCGGTACGCGGCCTGGTTGGTCAGCAGCGTCCCGGTCGCGTTCACGGCGAGCACCGACGCCCAGTGGTCCGGCGCGATGTCGGCCGCGGCCGCTCCCGGGGCAATCCCGGCCGCGTGCACCAGGACGTCGAGGCCGCCGAGGTGCCCGGCTGCCGCGTCGAAGGCCGCGTGCACCGCCGCGGGATCGGTGACGTCGCAGGCCAGGAACCGGGCGCCGGCCTCGGTGGCGACGGCCTGCCCGGCATCGGCGGTGAGGTCCATGGAGACGACCGTGGCACCCAGTGCGGGGTAGGCGCGGACCAGGGCCGCCCCCATGCCGCTGGCGCCGCCGGTCACCACGATCCGGCGGCCGTCGAGCCGCGGCGCTCCGCTGGGCGGAGGCGGTGCGGTGGTCATCGCGGCATGCCGAGGACGCGCTCGGCGAGGATGTTCTTCATGATCTCGGTGGTACCGCCCGCGATGGTGTTCGCCCGCGAGTGCAGGTAGCCGTGCTGCGCCCGCACGCCGGTGGGACCGGCGACGCCCTCGAGGCCGAGCGCGGTCAGCCGTAGCTCGGACTGCCGCTGCGTGCCGATTCCGAACAGGTACTTGATCACCGAGTGCTCGGCGCCGGGGGAGCCGCCATCCGCGATCAGGCCCAGCGCGCGCTCGCCCAGCAGGCCGGTGAGGCGTGCCTCCACGAGGCGGTCGGTGAGGGCGATCCGGGTCTCGGCGTCGAGCTCGCGGCCGGCCAGCTCCGCCACGAGGTCCTCGACGTCCTGCTCCATGCCGGCGGCCATCTCGATGACGCCCACCCGTTCGAACGACAGGGTCGTCATGGTGACCGACCAGCCGCCGTGCAGCGGGCCGAGGAGCGCCGAGTACGGCACCCGGACGTCGTCGTAGAACACCTCGGCGAAGTTGCTCCCCCCGTGGATCTGCTGGATGGACCGGCGAGTGATGCCCGGGGTGTCCAGCGGGACGATCAGGGCCGAGATCCCCCGGTGCGGCGCGGCGTCGGGGTCGGTGCGGACGAGCAGCAGGCAGTGGCTGGCCTCCATGCCCTCGGAGGTCCAGATCTTCTGGCCGTTGATGACGAACTGGCGGTCGTCGCCCTCGCCCTCGATGACCGCACGGGTGCGCAGGGAGGCCAGGTCGCTGCCCGAGCCGGGCTCGGAGAAGCCCTGGCACCACACCTCCGTGCCCGCCTGGATGGCGGGCAGGTGGGCCTTCTGCTCGTCGGTGCCCCAGTGCATCAGCGTGGGGGCGACGTTGTGCAGGCCCAGGACGCCGCCCAGCGGCAGCGGTGCGCGGTGGATGGCGAGCACGCGGTCGCACTCGACCTGCTCCACGATCCCCAGGCCCCGGCCGCCATACTCGACCGGCCACTCCGGCGCCACCCAGCCGACCGTGTGCAGCAGCCGCTGCCACGCCATCCGCGCCTCGAACGAGTCGTCGTCGCCCCACGTCTCGCGATGCCGGGGCAGCAGCTCGCGCACGTGCGCGGCCAGCTCCGCGGCCGGGCCGGACGTCGGTGCCTGCAGCACCGGGCGGGAGCCGGCGGGGCGGTTGCTCGGGTCGAGCCGGGCACGGGCGCGGGCGCGGCCGCCGAACAGCGGCAGCGCGGCCGTGGCCCGGCGCAGGTACAGGTGGACCTCGTGCTCCCACGTGTAGCCGATGCCACCGAGGATCTGCAGGTACTCGTCGGCGCCGGTGTGGGCGGCCTTCCCCGTCTGGAGCAGGGCCAGCGCCGCGGCGTCGTCGAGCTGGTCGGGGTCCGCGTCCTCGTCGAGGAGCTGGGCCAGGCGGCGGCTGGCCGCCCGCGCCTGCTCGACCTCCGTGAGCATCGAGGCGCACCGGTGCTTGATGGCCTGGAACGAGCCGATCGGCCGGCCGAACTGCGTCCGGTCCAGCGAGTAGGCCACGGCCCCGGTGAGGCACCGGCCGGCGACGCCCGTCAGCTCGGCGGCCTGCGCGGTGGCGGCCGTGACGAGGCTGTGCCGGACCGCGGCCGCCGCCTCGTCCCCGCGGGCGAGGACCGTGGCGCGCGCGCCCTCCAGGCGCAGCGATCCGAGCGGGCGGGTCGCGTCCAGGTTCGCGATGCGGTCGAGCGTCACGCCCGCGGCGCCGGTCTCGACGAGCGCGAGCAGCGCCCCGGCACCGTCGCCGACGGGCACCAGCAGCGCATCGGCCTCGGGCGAGAGGACCACCGAGACCTCACCGGTGAGCGTCACCTCGTCGCCGGCGTCGGTGGCAGTGACCTGGCCGGGGGCTCCCCACGGTGCCGCGCCGGACACCCACGTCACCGTCGCGACGGTGCCGCCCTCGGCGACCGCGGCCCGCAGCTGCGCCGCGGCGTCGCCGGAGAGCCGGGACAGCGCGCCCAGCGCGCCGGCGACCGCGACCGTCGGGACCGGGGCGAGCGCGCCGCCGGCGGCCTCGAGCGCCACGGCGAGGTCGACCCAGCGGCCGCCCGAGCCGCCCTGGTCCTCGGGGAGGGGGAGGCCGGCGACGCCGAGATCGGCGAGTGCCGACCACAGCGGCCGCTCGGACACCGCACCGGGTTCGGCGATGCCCTTGTGCACTCCGTCCGCGGGCCACTGCCGCTGGAGGAGCCGGGTGACCGCGTCGACCAGACCCCGCTGGTCCTCGGTGTCCGCGACGCCGACCTGAACGATCACGTTGTCCTCGCCTCCGCTCGCCGGCCCGGACCACGCGGGTCCCGGGACCGCCTCTTCGTGCTCGCCAGGCTAACATCCAACATAGTTGACTGATTGACCGTCGTCACATCCCCCGCGATGTCCCCGGCGGCCCATCGACCACCCGCTCTCCGGAGCGACGGCGAAGAGGAGACCCCCCGTGTCCGATGAGGTCCTGGTCGAGCGCCGCAACGGCGTCCAGCTGATCACCATCAACCGTCCGGACGCACGGAACGCGCTGAACGCCGCCGTCGCCCGCGCCGTCACCGAGGCCGTCGACGAGCTCGACTCCTCCGACGACCTCCGCGTCGGCGTGCTGACCGGTGCCGGCGGCACCTTCTCCTCGGGCATGGACCTCAAGGCCTTCCTGCGGGGCGAGGACCCGGTGATCCCCGGGCGCGGGATGTGCGGCATCACCGAGACCCCGCCGCGCAAGCCGCTGATCGCCGCCGTCGAAGGCTGGGCGCTGGCGGGGGGCTTCGAGCTCATGCTCGCCTGCGACCTCGTCGTGGCGGCCCGCACCGCCCGCTTCGGCGTCCCGGAGGTCAAGCGGGCCCTGATCGCCGGCGGCGGCGGCGTGCTCGTGCTGCCGCGGCGCATCCCCTACGCGATCGCCATGGAGCTGGCGCTGACCGGCGACCCGATCGACGCCGAGCGGGCCGCCCAGCTCGGGCTGGTCAACCGGCTGGTCGAGGAGGGCGGGGCGGTTGCCGGGGCCCTGGAGCTGGCGGCGACCATCGCCGCCAACGGCCCGCTGGCCGTGGCCGCGAGCAAGCAGGTCGTCCGGCACAGCAGCGACTGGGCGGTCGACGAGGGCTGGCGGGCCCAGGAGGCCTTCACCATGCCGATCTTCGACAGCGAGGACGCCAAGGAGGGTGCCACCGCCTTCGCCGAGCGGCGGGACCCCGTCTGGCGCGGGCGGTAGCCGCAACGCCGATCCGGCCCCCGGCCGGATCGGCTACGTCCTGACTTGTGCGGGTGTCGCCGGGTCAGGACGCGGTCATCACCATCGCCCCCGCGAAGGGGCCGACCGCGTTGGCCCAGAGGGCGACCTCGGCGCCGGGCACCTGGCGGTCGGGGCCGTGCGTCCCGCGCAGCTGCCGGACCGCCTCGATGCAGAAGTTCGCCCCGTGCCGGCGCCCGACGTTGGTGGCGCCCCCGTCGGTGTTGGTCGGCAGGGCGCCGTCCAGCCTGGTGCCCCCGCTGGTCACGAACCCCCCGACCTGACCGGGTTCGCAGATGCCGAGGGCCTCGAGCCACTGGAACGTGATGAGGCTGAACCCGTCGTAGAGCTGGGCGCAGTCCAGGTCGGCCACGGTGAGGTCCGTGCCTCGCCACAGCTCGTCGAGGCAGTGGGCCGGTGCGGTGCGGACCATGTCTGGCAGGAGCTCGAAGTTCATGTCGGAGATCGCGGACAGCGCGGTGGCCTCGACGAGTACCGGCTTCTGCTGCAGGTCGCGGGCCCGCTCCACGGTCGTGAAGATCACCGCCGCCCCCGAGTCGCACGGGTAGTCGCAGTCCAGCAGGCGCACGGGCCGGCTGATGTAGGGCGCGGCGAGGTAGTCCTCGACCGTCATCGGGGTGCGCTGCAGCGCCTCGGGGTTTCGGGTCGCGTAGTCCCGCTGGGTGACCGCGAACCGGGCGAAGTCGTCCTCGGTGGCATCGCTCTCGTGCAGGTAGCGGTTCATCAGCAGACCGGCCCACTGCACCGGGGCGAAGTCGCCGAAGGGGTGCGCGAACTGGGCGTCGGCGAGCATCCCCTCGCCACCGGCTGCCGGGTCGGTCGCCGCCGGCCGCTGCCGGATCACGCGCAGAGCCATGACCACGTCGGCCTGGCCCGACGCCACGGCGTGCGCGGCGTGGACGGCGGGGCTGATGAACGCCGGGCTGATCCCGACGTCGAGGTGCCAGCGAAGGGGGCCCGTCCCGACCATGTGCGCGATGTCGATCGGGTTGCCGCCCCAGGTGGTGAGTCCGTCGAGCTGGTCGGCGGGCAGTCCGGCGTCCTCGAGGGCGCGCACCGCGGCCTGGGCGGCGTGCCAGCGCTCGCTGCGGCCGCTCCGGCGCGCTGCATCGCTGAACCCCACGCCGACGGCGGCGACCCGGCGGCCGTTCACCGGACCACCTCGAACACCGGCACGGTCAGGTCGGGGAAGCGTTCCTCGAAGGTCACCTGCACCGGCGCACCGAACGCCAGCTCGGCGGCCGGGGTGCCGACCACGTTGGACAGGAACTGCAGGCCCGGCTGCTCGGCCAGCTCGACCGTCGCCACCACGTAGGGCGTGCGGCCCTGGAAGAACGGGTGGAACGCCTTGACGGTCTCGGTGAAGCTGTACAGGGTGCCGCGGCCGGAGACCTCCTCGAAGGCGAGGTCGAACGACTGGCAGCTCCGGCACACCGGCCGCGGGAAGTGCACGTACAGGCCGCAGGCCTGGCAGCGCTGGATGACCAGCCGGTGCTCACGGGCCGCCGCCCAGAAGGGCGCCGTCGTCTCGTCGATCTCCAGCGGGGTGGGGGCGGCGGTGCGGACCGGCTCGGTCATGGCTCTCCAGGGCATCGGCGGAGCGGGGCTGACGGGCGGTGCGCACGCTCCCACGGCGGTGGAACAGGCGACCGAGCTGCCGCGACCTCGCCGGCCCGGCTGACGGCGACGACCCCCCGGGTTCGGCGGGGAACCCGGGGGGTCGACGGCTGACCGCCACCGACCGCTCGTGAGGGCGGCCGTGGGCGCCGCGGGGATCAGGTGGCGGGGCCGGCCATGCGTCCGGGAGCGGTGGCGATGCTCAGCTCGTCGGCCTCCGCCTCGGCCTGGGCCTGCACCGCCTTCGCCACCGGGGAGCCCGGTGCCGGCTTGTGGTGCTCGTGGTGGATCTCCTCCGCGTGCATGCTCGCGTCGTCGGTGATCTGCTGGCTGTTGTCGAGGCCCGACATGGCCATCGCCTCCACTGTCTCGGGGGTCGGCGCAGGCGGTCTGCTCCGCGTCCACCCCCTACCCGCGACGGGACCGCTGACACTCTCGTCAACGATCGGGCCCGCTGCGGCGTGGCTGCGGTGCAGCGGGCCCGGCCCTCAGGTGGTGGCGCCGTCCACCTTCAGGGCGATGATCTGCTCCCAGTCGTAACCCAGCTCCTGCAGGATCTCGTCGGTGTGCTCCCCGTGCGCCGGGGCCGGCCGCAGGGTGGGGGGCGTCTCGTCGAACTGCACCGGGTTGGCGGCGAGGGCGAAGGTGTTCCCGTTGGCGTCGGTGACCTGCGGCAGGTAGCCGTTGGCCTGCACCTGCGGGTCGGCGTGCATCTCCGGTGCCGACTGGAAGCTGTCCCAGACCCCCGCGAAGTCGGCCAGGGCCGCCTCCCAGTGCGACAGGGGCTTCGACTCGAACGTCGCCCGCAGCTGCGTCACGCACTCCCGGCGGTTCTGGAAGCGCACGCCGGCGTTGGCGAACCGCTCGTCGTCGATCATGTCCTCGCGACCCAACCGCTTGCAGAGGTCTGCCCAGAATCGGTCGGCCTGCAGCACGACGAGGGCGATGAAGCGGCCGTCGCCGGTCTTGTAGATGCTGGTGATCGGGTTGGGCTGCTGGGACAGGTCGAACTTGGGGATCGGCGCGCCCGTCACGCCGGCGCCCACGATGTCGGGGGCCAGCTGCCAGATGGCCGCGCCCAGCAGGGACACGTCGACCACCGTCGCCTCGCCGGTGCGCTCGCGGTGGAACAGCGCCGCGGCGATCCCGCCGGCGATGGCGAACCCGCCGTAGGTGTCGCCGAAGGCCGGACGCTGCACGGGGGGCCACTCGCCCTCCTGCGGGATCAGCGCGTCGCCGATGCCGCCGCGGGCCCAGAAGGCCGCGAGGTCGAAGCCGCCGCGGTCGGCCTGGTCGCCCCGCGGGCCGTATCCCGATCCCCGGGCGTAGATGATCTTCGGGTTCCACTCGCGGACCTGGTCGACGTCGACCCCGGCGCGGGCCCGGGACCCCGGGAGGACGTTGGTGACGAAGACGTCGGCCTGCTCGACCAGCTTCCGGAGGACCTCCTTGCCCTTCTCGCTGCCGATGTCCAGCCCGAGGCTCCGCTTGCCGCGGTTGGGCTGCTCGACGAAGTGGTTCACGCCGCCGGCCCCGGCGACCACGCCGGAGCTGATGAGCCCGCGCTGGGGGTCACCGGTCTGCGGGTGCTCGATCTTGATCACGTCGGCGCCCCAGTCGGCGAGCGTGGCGCCCGCGGACGGGACGAAGGTCCACGTGGCGAGCTCCACGACCTTGACGCCCTGGAGGATGTTCTGCTGCACGGATTCCGACTCCCTCGCTCGAGAATGTGGCCTGAATCCTATAGATGATGTATCTCTAATGGAAGACGGGCACCGATCCGGGGTGCCGGCGCGGCCGGGGGAGGGTGTCCATGGGTGACCCGGTGACGGCGGGACCGGCGGTTCCGGGCCGGGACACCGCGACGCTGCGCGAGGTGCTGGACCTGGAGGATACGGCCGACGGCGCCTTCGTCAGCCGCGTCCACCGGCCCTCGGGCCAGCTGTTCGGCGGTCAGGTCGCCGCGCAGGCGCTGGCCGCGGCCGGCCGGACCGTCGCCCCCGACCGGGGAGTCCACTCCCTGCACGCCTACTTCCTGACGTTCGGGGACCCGGCGGTGCCGATCCGGTACCGCGTCGACGAGACCCGGGACGGCGGGGCCTTCTCCACCCGCCGCGTGGTGGCCGAGCAGGGCGCCGAGGTCCTCTTCGTCCTCGCCGCCTCCTTCGCCCGGCGCGTCGACGGACCGGCCCACCAGGGACCCACCCCCGGCCCCGTGAACCCGGACGCGGCGCCGGACGGCGAGGACCTGCTGCCCGCCGGCGACGAGGACAGCCGCGAGTGGTTCGCCCGGCTCCGGACGCTGTTCCCCCTCGACGTGCGCTTCCCCGACGAGCCGGTGCGCGCCCGGGTGCTGCGCGGCGAGCGGCCCGAGCCGCGCCAGCGCGTCCTGGTCCGCGCGGCGGACCCGCTGGGCGACGACCCGCTCGTGCACGCCTGCGCGCTGGTGTACCTGTCGGACCTCTTCCTCCTCTCCACCGCGCTCCCGCCGCACGGGATCGCGATGGGCCGGCCGGGCATGCGGATCGTCAGCCTGGACCACGCCGTGTGGTTCCACGCGCCGGTGCGCGCCGACGACTGGCTGCACTACGCGATGGAGAGCCCTTGGGCCGGGGACGGCCGGGCGCTGTCGCGCGGCCAGCTGTTCGACACGGGGGGCCGCCTGCTGGCCTCGGTCGCGCAGGAGGGCACCTTGCGCGCCGCGCGGCGCTGAGGTGAGCGGCGCGTGGTCGGAGCGGCTGGGCGCCGTCCTCGGCGGCAGTGACCGGACGGCGGTCGAGGAGCAGTCGGGGCCGGTCAGCGGGCGCGAGCTGCTGGGCCGGGCCGGGGCCGCGGCGGACCTCCTCGCGTCGCTCGCGACGCCGGGGGCGGTGGCCGTGCCGGCGCTGCTCACCACGAACGCCGACGCGCTGGCCCTGCTGGTGGGTGGGGCCGCCGCGGATCTGCCCGTGGCACCCCTCGGTGCCCGGCTGACCGCGGCCGAGCTCGCCGGGCCGGTCCGGGGCACCGGGAGTGCGGTGCTGCTCGCCGAGGAGGCGGCGGTGCCGCTGGCCGAGGAGGTGGCCGCGCTCACCGGCGTCCGGGTGGTGCGCCTGCCCCGCCTGCGCGCCTCCGCGGCGCCGCTCCCGGTGCCACGCGGGCCGGTCGCCCTGTACCTGCACACCGCGGGGACGACCGGGACGCCCAAGCGGGTGCCCTTCTCCCAGGACGTGCTCGCCGCGCGCACGGCGCTGCTGGCGCCGGCCGCCGGGTTCGGTCCGGAGAGCCGTTACGCGACCGGCTCGCCGCTGCACCACATCGGCGGGCTGGGCAACACCCTCGCCGCTCTCTCCGTCGGTGCCGCCATCGTGCCGACGACCCGGTTCACCCTCGACTGGTGGCGGAGCCTCGCCTCCGGCGGCGCCACCCACGGGCTGCTCGTGCCCTCGATGATCGAGATGCTGCTCGAGGCCCGGCTGCTGGACGCGGTGGGCCTGCGCACGCTGATCTACGGCGCGTCGCCGATCAGCCCGGTCACGCTGCGCCGGGTACTGGACCTGCTGCCCGGAGTGCGGCTGCTCCACCTCTTCGGGCAGTCCGAGGGCAGCCCGATCACCTGGCTGACCCCCGAGGACCACGCCCGGGCCCTCGCCGGCGGCCCCCACCTGCTCGGGTCGGTCGGCCGCCCGGTGACCGGGCTGACGATGCGCCTGGCCGAATCCGACGAGGAGGGCGTCGGCGAGGTGCTCGCGGCCGCGCCGCACCTGTCGGTGCACGCCGACGACGGGTGGCTGCACACCGGCGACCTCGGGCGGGTCGACGACGAGGGCTACCTGTACCTGGTCGGCCGGCGCAACGACATGGTCATCCGGGGCGGGGAGAACGTGTACCCCGTGGAGGTCGAGAACGTCCTCGCCGAGCACCCGGGGGTCGCCGCGGCGGGCGTCGTCGGCGTCCCCGACCGGTGGCTGGGGGAGACGCTGGCGGCCTTCGTCGTCCCGGCGGACCCGGCCCGGCCGCCGTCGGCCGACGAGTTGCACGCGCACGTGCGGGCACGCCTGGCCGGCTTCAAGGTGCCGGCGTGCTGGCACACCGTCGCCGAGCTCCCGGTGACCACGGCCGGGAAGCTCTCCCGCCGCGACCTCCAGCGGGAGCACGCCGACGGCTCCGCCTGACCGTCAGCCGCCCGCGGTCAGCCGCGACCGCAGCGCCTTCTTGTCGATTTTCCCGGTCGGCAGCACGGGCAGCGCGTCGACCAGCTCCACCCGGCGCGGTGCCTTGTAGCGGGCGATCCGGGTCGCGACGTGCTCCCGCAGCTCCCCGGCCTCGACCCCGGCGCCGTCGCGGGTCACGACGACCGCGGTGACCAGTTCCCCCCACCGGTCGTCGGGGACGCCGACGACGGCGCACGCGGCGATGGACGGGTGGCTGAGCACGGCCTCCTCGACCTCGAGCGAGTAGACGTTCTCCCCGCCCGAGATCACCACGTCCTTCTTCCGGTCGACGAGGTGGAGCAGGCCCTCGTCGTCGACGACGCCGATGTCACCGGTGTGGCACCAGCCGTCCCGGATGGTGCTCCCGGTCGCCGCGGAGTCGTTCCAGTAGCCGCGGAACATCGCGGGGGAGGCGACGACGATCTCGCCCGGCGTTCCCGGGGCGCAGTCGGCGCCCTCGTCGTCGACGATGCGGAGCACGACCTGGGGGAACGGGTGGCCCACCGAGGTCAGCCGCCGGTCGCGGGCCGGGCCGGTGCCGCGGTGCAGCTCGCGGGGGAGCCCGGAGGTCATCACCTCGGTCTGCCCGTAGAGGTTGAGGAAACCGGCGTCGGGCATCGCGGCGAGGGCGGCCTCCAGCGTCGGCGCGGTGATCGGTGCCGCGCTGTAGACGACGGTGCGCACCCCGGCCAGTGCCTCCGGCCGCGCAGCCGCGGCGTCGAGCACCGCCTGCAGCATCGTCGGCGCCAGATGCAGAACCGTGATGCCGTCGGCGGCGACCGTGTCGAGCAGGTCCGCGGGGTCGAACTGACGGTGCAGCACCACGGTCCCGCCGCGGGCGTGGACGCCGAGCTGCATGGCCATCGCGCCGATGTGGAACATCGGCATGACCAGCAGGATCCGGTCGTCGCTGCCGCTGCGCAGCTCGACGTTCATCAGGTGGGCGCCGGCGTAGAGCTCGCGCTGGCCGAGGATGCAGCCCTTCGGCCGGCCGGTGGTGCCGCTGGTGTAGATGAGGCAGGCGATGTCGTCGGGGCGGGCGGTGAACGGCAGCGGTGCGCCCGCCCCGGTGGCGAGGAACGCCTCGTAGCCGGTGATGCCCGCGGCGTCAGCGGCGTCCGCGGCGTCCTCGGCGTCGAGACACACGATCCGCTCGATGCCGTGCTTGGCCGCCGTCCCGGTGACCAGCGGCAGGTACTCGCGGTCGACGAACAGCACCCGCGGCCGGGCGTCGGCCAGCACGCGGTCGACCTCCGGGCCGGCGAAGCGCCAGTTGACCGTCGCGACGATCAGCCCGCTCAGCTGGCCGGCCGCGAGCACCTCGCCGAAGGGGATGGAGTTGCGGCCGAACAGCGCGATCCGGTCCTGGCGGTGCAGGCCGGCCGCGCCGAGTGCCGCGGCCAGAGCCGTGGCCCGCCGGTGCAGTTCCCGGTGGCTGATCTGCCGCCCGCCGCACACGTAGGCCGGCACGTCCGGGTACCGCACCGCGTTCAGCCGCGGGATGTCGGCCAGAGCGGGCCCGGCGGCAGGTGGGTGGACAGGCATGGCGGTCAGCCCTTCGGTTCCTTGGGCAGGCCGAGGACGTGGTCGGCCAGGATGGTGCGCTGGACCTCGGAGGAGCCGCCGAGGATGGTGGCCGACCGGGTGAACCACCAGTCGGTCCGCCACTGCTGGGCCTCGGCGTCCCCGCCGAAGAGGAAGTCCTCGCCGAGCAGGTCGCGCGCCAGGTCGTGCAGACCGATCTCGAGGGTCGCCAGCAGCACCTTGTCCACGCTGGCCTCGGGTCCCACGGTCTCCTGTGCAGCCAGCCGGCGGACGGTGTCGGCGCTGCGGGCCCGCAGCGCCACCAGGTCGCTGTAGACCTCACCGATGCGGGTGGCCGCCCCGTCGGGCAGCGGCCGGCCGGCCGCGACCCGGGCGGTGACCCGGTCGCGGAGCTCCCGCAGCCGGCGCAGTGCCTCGGCGGCGCAGAGCCAGGCGTACATGGCCCGCTCGAACTGCAGCAGGTACATGGCGACGTCCCAGCCTCCGCCCTCCTCGCCGATCAGCCGGTCGGCGGGGACGACGACGTCGTCGAAGAAGACCTCGGCCAGCTCGTTCTCGCCGCTGGCGATGGCCACCGGCCGGACCGAGACCCCGGGGGAGTCGACGTCGATCATGATCATGCTCAGCCCGCGGTGCCGGGACTCGGGGGTCCCGGTGCGGACCAGGCACACCATCCGGGTCGCGGTGGCGCCGTGGCTCATCCAGAGCTTCGAGCCCGAGACGACGTAGCTGTCGCCGTCGCGGCGGGCGCGGCAGCGCAGGCCGGCCAGGTCGCTGCCGGCCTCGGGCTCGGAGAAGCCCTGCCCCCACCACTCCTCGCCGCGCAGGTACGCCGGCAGGTGGGCCGCGGCGAGCTCGGGGGCGAAGCGGGTGGTCGGCGGCCCGAGCGTCTCCAGCAGGTGGGTCTGCCCCGGGGTGGGCAGCCCGGCGGCGGCGAGCTCGTCGTAGAGGACGGCACGGAACCGCTCGTCCCCGCCGAGACCGCCGGCCGCCTCGGGCCAGCCGTAGCGGTTCCAGCCGCGCCGGTACAGCGCCGCCATCAGCCCGGCGTGCTCGGCCATCCGCTCCTCGGTGGACACCGCGTGCAGGCCGCGCCAGCGGTCGAACGCGGCATCGGCCAGGTCCTGCCGCAGCGCCGTCCGGTAGCCGTCGAGGTCGTCGGCGTACGTCCGGTCGACCGGCGCCACGGCGGTCACGCGCGGCTCGCGGCGGCGCGCTGCGCCGAGCGGGCCATGAAGGCGCGGATCAGGTCCTGGTGCTCGGGGGTGTCGAAGGAGGCGAATTCCTCGCCGAGGGCGTACTCCAGCACGCCGGCGACGGCGCGCTTGACGTGCATGTTCAGCGCCCGCTTGGTGCTCTGCACGGCCTGCGGGGGCTGGGCGGCCAGGCGCTCGGCGAGGGCGATCGCCTCGTCGAGGAGGTCGGCGTCGGGCACCACGCGGTTGGCCAGGCCGATCGCCACCGCCTGGTCGGCGGGGATGCGGGCGCTGGTGAGCAGGTACTCCTTGGCGCGCAGCATGCCCATGAGCAGCGGCCAGGTCGGCGCTCCACCGTCGGCGGCGGTGAGGCCGACACCGACGTGCGGGTCGGAGATGAACGCGCTCTCGGCGATCAGGACGATGTCGCTGCAGACGGCCAGGTTCGCGCCCAGCCCGACGGCGGCCCCGTTCACAGCGGCGACCACGGGGAGCGGGAAGTCGACCATCTCGTTGAGCAGCCGGCGGGCGCCGTCGATCTCCGCGCGGCGCAGCTCGCGGTCGTCCCACAGCTCGACGAAGTGCTCGAAGTCCCCGCCGGCGCTGAACGCCCGGCCGGCGCCGGTGATGACGACGGCCCGCGCCCCCTCGTCCTCGGCCAGGTGCCGCCAGACGCGGACCAGTGCCCGGTGCAGCGCCTCGTTGGTGGCGTTCAGGGCCTCGGGCCGGTTGAGGGTGACGATCCGGACCGCCCCCCGGGCCTCGATGAGCAGTTCCGGCGCGAAGGGGTTGTCCATCGGTCCTCCATCGGTGAGGTGCTGCACCCCGGGGGATGCGGGCGGCGCCCGGTCCGGCAGCCGCGGTCCCCGGCATTGCACCCCGGACTTGACGTCTGCGTCAAGTCCCGCTCGGCACGCCCCGCCGGGAGGCCTCAGACGGGGAACCGCCGCTCGAACCACTCCTGCGCGGAGTCGAAGAAGACGTCCGCGTTGAGCTGGAGGTTGAGGTTGTGCCCGGCATCCGGCACGACCACCGTCTCCAGCGCGGCGGCCGGCGCGAAGAACGGGGCCTCGGAGGCGTGCAGCGCCCCGTCGGACGAGCAGTCCGTGAGCGAGCCGCCGCCGCCCTGGGCGCAGAACGGCAGGTCGTACACGCCGTTCACCTCCAGCACCGGCACGTCGATGGCGAGCGTGGCCGGCACGTACACCGGGATGGTCGCCCCGACACCGGCGGGGATCTCGCTCCGCGTCGCCTCGTCCTGTGCCACGACGGCCGGATCGGCGTTGGGCAGGTGGTAGAACGCCGCGGCCCGGGCGCCGGGGATGCTGAGGTAGCCGGGGTCCAGCGGCGGCACCGACCCGGCGGTCACCGGGTCCAGCTGCGCCGGCCGCGCCCGCGTCAGGATCACCGACAACGCGCCGGCCCCGATGAGGTGCGAGGCGCCGCTGGCGAGCACGCCGTCGACGTCGCCGTAGGTGGCCGCCTCGAGCCACGAGGTGAGCGAGCCGAAGGAGTGGCCGACCAGCACGACCTGCTCGAAGCCGGCGCCGAGCGCGCCGCCGCGGGCGGCCTGGACGACGTCGTGCAGCGCGTGTGCCGCGGCCGGCTGGGTGACCAGGGCGCTGGCGGGGTGGGAGCTGCGGCCGACGCCGAGCTGGTCGACGGCGAGGGTGGCGTACCCGGCGTCGAGCATGTGGCGCACGTAGGAGTACCGGCCGCCGAAGCCCGGGAAGTCCCAGTAGTCGTGGTCGTAGCTGGCGCCGTGCACGAGCACCTGGAGCACCGGAGGCGGGCCGCCGGCCGGCACGCAGAGCCGCCCGTACAGCACCTCGGTCCGCGGGAGCCCCGGCCCGAGGGCGGCGGGCACGGACACGTCCGTACAGGTGGCGCCGGCCCCAGGAGTCGCCCCCGCGACCGGGGGGTGCGCTATGAGCGTCAGGGCGGTGGTCGCCAGTGCCAGCAGTGCCGTCCGGACACGCACGCGAGTGCCTCCATGAAGTTGACGATGTCGTCAGGTGTGTCGCGCGCCACTCTAGAGTGCTCGCCGGTCACCTGCGACCGGAGCACTGCTGCGCCGTCCCCCGAGATGCGGGTCCCCGGCCAGTCCGCCGCCACCTCTGCGGTGTGCTCTCCGGGAGCGGGGAGGGTGGTTGGCGGCTCGAAGCGGGGACGACGCGCCCGCGCCGGACGATGATCCGACTGTTCAGCGTCAGCGGCCTGAGTTGCGGTCCGCCGACGGGTTCGGAACCTCCTCGGCCCCGGGGCCGACCTCCCCCGACGGCCGGTACAGCGCCGACGTCAGGATCTCCGACTGCGTACGGCGCCAGCGGGCTCGCGCGGTCGGGTCCTGCAGATCCATGTCCAGGGCGTGCTCGAGCAAGGGACGCAGGAGCACGGGAGCGAACCCGAGCACGATGAGGAGAGCCGCCTCGGCCCGGACGTCGGCCGACGGGCGCGCCGTTCCGAGCCGCTCACGCGCGGCGATCTCGCCGGCGGACTGGTCGACCGCGCGGCGGAACCACGCCAGCCCCTCCGGGGTACCGTCCAGCAGCATTCGGCGCACGTAGTCGCCCAGGTGCGGCACCTCGGCGACCATGCGGTCGAACCGGGCCTGCCGGCTGCGGTGCGCCACGACCGGGTCGACGTCGGCACCCGAGTCCCGCGTCGCCCGGTGCAGGCGGTCCACCACCCACTCCGTCACCGCGTCCAGGAGGCCCTGGCGGGACCCGAAGTGGTGCACCACCAGGCCGGGGGAGACCCCCGCCCGCCGGGCCGCCTCGCGCAGCGTCATCCCGGCGACACCGCGCTCGGCCACGAGCGCGAACGCGGCTCCCCGGATGCGGGCGCGCGCCGTCAGGTCCTCGTCCCGTGCCATCGCCGGGTCCATCGCGCCTCCTGACCGCACCGCACAGCTGTTCAGCATGCTGAACACAATCTAGACGAGGCGGGCCGCGGGACCGATGGTCGCGACGCCGGCAGCGCACCGACGCGCAGCCCGCGGGAGGAGCTCCGATGCGCACTCGAGTCGTCGTCTGCTACACGGGGGGAGTCGGGTCGCAGGCCGTGCGTCTGCTCGCGGCCGACCCCGGCTTCGAGGTGGTGGGGGTGCTGGTGCACGACCCCGCCAAGGAGGGGCGGGACGCCGGGGAACTGGTCGGGATCGCCCCCCTGGGCGTGTCCGCCACCCGGGACGTGTCCGCACTGGTGGGCCTGCACGCCGACTGCGCGCTGTGGCACGGGTCGGGCTGGGAGCCCGAGACCATCGCCCGGTTCCTGGCCGCGGGGACCAACGTGTACTCGAGCATCGGCGGGTGGTTCCTCCCCGGCAGCCCCGACCACGACGTCATCGCCTCGGCCTGCCGCGACGGCGACGCGAGCTTCGTGGCCGGCGGCAACATCCCCGGCCTCATCAGCGACGTGCTGCCGCTGTTCGTCTCCGGCTACTCCGGCGCGGTCCGCCGCATCGAGGCGGAGCAGAGCGACTTCGTGCCGCACTACCCCTCGGCGCTGCAGCTGGAGCACGGCCTGGGCATCGGTGCCCAGCTCGACCCCGACGCGCCGTTCCCGACGCCGGTCGACGAGCTGTGGCTCTGGGGCATCCGGCAGTCGGCGGCCATCGTGGCCGCCGGGCTGGGGGTCGAGCTCACCGACGTGCAGCTCACCGACAAGCAGTACGCGATGTCGCCGGAGGACATGGAGCTGGCGCCCAGCGGGCTGAAGGTCCGCGCGGGCACCCCGGCGGGCGTGCGGTGGACCTACACCGCCTTCACCGGCGAGGTCCCCTTCTTCCGGCTGGTCAACGAGCAGACCGTGCGGCTGGGGCTGGGGGAGGGCTGGCGGCAGACCCAGGACGAGCCCAACTGGCGGGTGCGCGTCGTCGGCACGCCGACCGTCACCTGCACCGTGGACCTGCCCCACGGCGACGGCGAGCCGGTCTCCGAGCTCAACGCGGCGCGCGCGGTCAACTGCATCCCGCGGCTGATCGCGGCGCCGGCGGGCTGGCACACCCTGCTGGACCTCCCGGCGCCGCGAGCGGCCACCCTCGCGCTCGGGGCGCAGTCGTGAGGACCGTCGACCGCCAGGACGAGATCCGGGCGATCCTGGACGCCGAACGGGCGGCGGGCCGGCGGGTGGCGATGATCGGCACCAGCGGCGGCACCCACGAGGGGCACCTGTCGCTGGTCCGCCGGGCCCGCGAGGAGTGCGACGTCGTCGCCGTCTTCTGGAACGGGGCGCTGAAGCTCGAGTGGGCCGACGGCGGCGTGCAGAGCTACACCCGGGACATGCAGCGCGATGCCGCGCTCGCCGAGTCGGCCGGCGTCGACCTCTTCTACGTGCCGCTGCGCCAGGACCTCTATGCCCGGCCCCCGGTCACCTCGCTGCGGATGCCCGAACTCGTCTCCCACCTCGAGGGCATGCCGGAGGGCATGCACATGGAGCTTCTGGCGACGATGGTCGCCACCGAGCTCAACATCGCCGGGCCGTGCACGACCTACTTCGGGGAGAAGGACTGGCCGCAGCTGGTGGCGTTCCAGCGGATGGCCGAGGACCTGCGCCTGCCCTCCCGCGTCGTCGGCTGCCCGACGTTCCGGGAACCGGACGGGCTGGCGATGTCCAGCCGGAACGCCCGGCTGAGCGCGGAGGAGCGCGCGGCCGCACCGGCGCTGTTCCGGGCGCTCACGGCAGGCGCCGACGCCGTGCGCGGCGGCGAGCGGGACGCGCGGGCGGTGACCGACCTCGTCACCGCGCAGCTGGACCCGGTCTGCCGGCCCGACTACGTCGTCGCGGTCGAGGCCGACACCCTGCGCCCGCTGGCCACGCTGGCGGGGGAGGTGCGGCTCCTCGCCTCCGCCACGTTCGGCAGCACGCCGCTGGTCGACAACGTCGGCGTGAGGGTGCCCGCGGAGCCCGGCACCGCCGGCGGACGGCCCGCCGGCGCCGTCCGGACGGAGGTCCCGGCATGAGGCTCGCGGGCAAGGTCGCGCTCGTCACCGGCGGGACGGCCGGCATCGGGGCCGGCATCGTGGAGATGATGGCCGCCGAGGGAGCCGCGGTGGCTTTCACGGGGCGGTCGAAGGACGTCGGGGAGGCGCTGCAGGAGCGCCTGCGGCGGCGCGGCGGCACCGTCACCTACGTCCCGGCCGACAGCCAGGTCGAGAGCGACGTCGCCGGCGCGGTGGCGACGACGGTCGCCGCCCACGGGCCGCTGACGGTCCTGGTCAACAGCGCGGCGGCGACGGACGTGGCGGTCAGCGGCGTGGACAGCCACGTCGACGAGATCCGGAACGAGGACTGGGACTACGTCCTCCGAACGGCCCTCTACGGCACGATGTGGGCGAGCAAGTACGCCATCCCGCACATGCGGGCGGCCGGCGGCGGCTCGATCGTGAACATCTCCGCCTCGTCCAGCATCCGGTCGCTGCGCTCGCGGCCGGCGTACCAGGCGTCCAAGGGCGCCATCAACTCCCTGACGCGGCAGATGGCGGTGGACTACGGCGCCGACGACATCCGGTGCAACGCCATCATCGTCGGCTTCGTCAACAGCGGCGGGGAGGTCATGCAGAAGCTCCTGGCCGACGACGCGTACATGCAGGTCATCCGCGGCATGTTGGTGCTGCCGAGGATCGGTGAGCCGGCGGACATCGCCGCCGCGGCCGTCTTCCTGGCGTCGGACGAGTCGAAGTACGTGACCGGGTCGCAGCTCACCGTCGACGGCGGAGCGACGAGCTACCAGCCGGTGATGCCACGGGTCGTCCCGGCGGACTGACCGGGACCGCAGGCCTCCCCGTGACGGGCCTCGACGGCGGCCCGGGTCCGGAGTCCGTCGCCGCAGTCGTCGACCGGGTCCGCACCGTCCCCCCGACGGGCGAGCCGGCCGAACGCCTGGTGCCGGTCCCGGTCGGCGTCCCACGGCGTGAGGAGGGTCGGGGTGGCGCGCCTGCCGGGACCTGCTGGCGGCCCCGCCCCCGGGGGCGAAGGGCCTCGGTGGCCGGTGAACGAACTCGACCGTGAGTCCGTCGGGGTCGGCGAGGAACAGCTCCGGGAGAGAGCCGATCGATGTGCCGGGCAACGGGAAGACGTGCACGTCGGGCACGTCGACCCCCGCTCGCGCAGCACCGCGACGGCCTCGTCCAGGTCGTCCACGGAGACGGCCGTCCGGAACCGTCGCGGTCGCCCAGCAGCGCCCGCGCCGTCGTCCCGTCGACGACCTCGCCACCGGCGGCAACCGCGCCCCTGACGGCCGCGGGCAGGGCCGCGACGGACTGGCCCAGGGAGACCATGCCCGGGTGCGCGGGGGTCCCGTAGGGGCTACCCGTCGTCGCCGGCCGGAACCACTCCACGAGCTCGAGGGCGGGGCTGGACCGTGGCCCCCGGTCGTCGGAGAGGAACCGGCCTGCGCTCGACACCGGGTGGGCAGGCCGTGGAAGCGCCAGTCCCCGCAGTCCTCCCGGGACCGCATCCGCAGCTCGAGCCCGAAGGTGCCGGAGGAGAAGCCGGCCGCCGGCTCGATGCCCGAGTGTCGGGGTTCAGGTGCAGGATGCTCCTATCGACGTCAAGCGGCTGTGGTGAGTTGTTCGAAGTCGGCGAGCAGGGCGGTGTGGACTTCTCGGACGACGTAGCGCTTGAGGCAGCGC
>NZ_JBJNRJ010000120.1:0-1424 GCF_046233715.1 Trujillonella humicola
GGCTCTTCGCAGTTGAGGGTGTAGATCGGGCTGGCGCGTCGGTCCCGGGATAGACGTCGAGGCCTCCCGAGGATGGAAGTTCTCACACTGCCCATCCGGAAGACCTCGACGTGCCTGACGCTACCTTCGCTCGCCCTGACCTGACCACGTTCTGCCGCCTGGACGAGCTCGGCCTGGAGGTGCTCGGGCAGCGACTGGACTCGGATCGTGCGGTGCTGGCGTGTCGGGTGGTCGAGCCTGACGAGTGGTGCCGGCGCTGCGGCTGCCAGGGTGCGCCGCGCGACACCGTCCTGCGGCGGCTGGCGCACGAGCCGCTGGGGTGGCGTCCGACGACGCTGCTGGTCACGATCCGCCGCTACCGGTGCACCGGCTGCGGGCACGTGTGGCGGCAGGACACCAGCCGGGCGGCCGAGCCGCGGGCGAAGCTGTCGCGCCGGGGTCTGCGGTGGGCGCTGGAGGGCATCGTCTGCCAGCACCTGACCGTCGCCCGGGTCGCCGAAGGGCTCGGGGTCGCCTGGAACACCGCCAACGACGCTGTCCTGGCCGAAGGCAAGCGGGTCCTGATCGACGACCCGGGCCGGTTCGCCGGCGTGCAGGTGCTCGGGGTCGATGAGCACGTGTGGCGGCACACCCGCCGCGGCGACAAGTACGTCACCGTGATCATCGACCTCACCGGCGTCCGCGACGGCACCGGCTCAGCCCGGCTGCTGGACATGGTCGAGGGCCGCTCCAAGCAGGCGTTCAAGACCTGGCTCGCCGAGCGCGACCCGGCATGGCGCGACGCGGTGGAGGTGGTCGCCATGGACGGGTTCACCGGCTTCAAGACCGCCACCACCGAGGAGCTGCCGGCCGCGACTGCGGTGATGGATCCCTTTCACGTCGTTCGCCTGGCCGGCGACGCCCTGGATCGCTGCCGGCGCCGGGTGCAGCAGGACCTGCACGGGCACCGCGGCCGCGCCGACGATCCGCTCTACCGCGCGCGACGTGTCCTGCACACCGGGGCTGACCTGCTCACTGACCGGCAACAGCAGCGGCTGACCGCATTGTTCGCCGTCGACGAGCACGTCCAGGTCGAGGCCACCTGGGGCATCTATCAACGCATGATCGGCGCCTACCGCGAGCCCGACCGGGCCAAGGGCCGGCGGCTGATGAGCGACCTCATCGACGCGCTCGGCCGCGGCGTCCCGGCCGCGCTGACCGAGCTGATCACGCTGGGGCGGACGCTGAAGAAGCGGGCCGAAGACGTCCTGGCGTACTTCGACAGACCCGGTACCAGCAACGGGCCGACCGAGGCCCTCAACGGACGACTCGAGCACCTCCGCGGCTCCGCGCTCGGCTTCCGAAACCTCACCAACTACATCGCCAGGAGCCTGCTGGAGACCGGCGGATTCAGGACCCGACTACACCCTCGATCGTGAAGAGCC
>NZ_JBJNRJ010000121.1:0-1365 GCF_046233715.1 Trujillonella humicola
CTGACCAACCTATGAGGTCGAAGTCAAGTCGGGTCTTGGCTGATGGTGGGCAGGTTGGGTCGGCTCGCCGGCTGCTGCCGGTCGAGTTGATCTTGTAGTGGGGTGGTGGGCTGCGCTGCCGTGGGCGGTGCCTGCGCCCGTCTCCCGGCCCTACGTAGCGTTCAAGCGGGTTGTTCCCGACAGCCTTCATCCGGGCTTGGTGGGGAGACGGGCGGGGCTGCCCATGGTCAGTTGCGGGATGTGATCCCTACGGCCTGGCGGGCTCGCCCCGCCCGTGGTCGGCGGGCGCGCGTCAGGCGGCGATGGCGGCCCCCTGTCGGTGCGGGTGGACGGCGATGTCGCCGCCGGCGGCGATGGCCGGGTTCCAGGGAACGCCGTTGGTGATCACGGCGTGCAGCTGGCGCAGCAGGCTGCCGGCGACCGCGACGCGGGCCTGGGCGTCGGTGAGTCGGCGTTCGGGGCGGCCGACCAGGTGGGCGTGACGGGCGGCCAGCACGGAGTTGTGTTGCAGCGCGGCGAACACCGCCCGCCATGCGGCCAGCCGCAGCTCGGGTCGGCCGCGGCCGCTGATCCCGGTCTTGCCCTGGTAGGTGCCCGAGGCGTTGTCCCGGGGGCACAGTCCGGCGTGCTTGACCAGCGCGCGGGCGCTGGAGAACCGGCGGGGGTCCCCGGTCTCGGCCAGGATGGTGGCCGCGCCGATCGCCGAGAGCCCCGGGATGCTGCCCAGCAGGGCGGTCAGCCCGAAGGAGTCCAGGACGGCGACCATTCGTTCTTCGACGACGGCGACCTGGGCGCGGGCGTGGGCCAGGTCGGCCAGCGCGAAGCGGACCCGCTCCAGTGCGCCGGCCCGCTGGGGCAGCACTCCGGTGCCGGCCTGACCAGGGTCGGTGGCGGCGTCGAACACCGCGCGCACGATCGCCGAGTACCAGCGGTGAGTGCCGTGCTGCGGGAGCTCTTTCCGGACGGCGGCGGCGAACCGGGTCCAGCCCCAGCGGCCGATCACCGCCAGGTCGCCGCTGTCGGCGACGCGGTCGAGCACGACGGTGAGCGCGGCCAGCCAGCTCTTGGACTCCAGGGGGTCGCCGGCCGCGGACAGTGCAGCGGGCCAGGCGCACTCGAGCAGGTCCCGGACCTGCTGACGGGCGGCGCCGATGTCGACTACCAGTGCGGTGCGGCGAGCACCGAGGTGCCGCAGCCGGGCCCAGTCCGGATCGGCCCGCTCGGGCAGGTAGCAGCGCAGCTCGGTGACCAGCCGGGCGATGATCATCGCGTCGGCGTCGTCGTTCTTGTTCCGGGTGAAGTCCTCGGCCTCCCGAGCCCGATGCACCAGCAGCGGCTGCACGCACACCAGCCGCACTCCGTGCT
>NZ_JBJNRJ010000122.1:0-1350 GCF_046233715.1 Trujillonella humicola
CCGCATCGCCCGCGGCTTCCGCAACCGCGACAACTACCGGCTACGCATGCTGCTCATCGCCGGCGGCCTGACCAGCCCCCACCTCAAGTAAGAAGAGCCGCTATGCGGAAGAAGTCGTCGCGGCCATCACCAGCAAGCTGCGCGACCCTCGTCGCCGGGAGAGGCGGAGCACCGCTGTCGAGTCGGAGCGACGTGCAGCCGCACCTGCACGTCGCGACGACGACGGCCGTGTCTGCTTGGAGCGACAGGGCCGACTCCCCGACGGCGGCGACGAGCTGGGTCAGCAACCGACGCTCGTCGCCGGTCGGGCTTCGAGGCACCTCGAGTTCGGACCAGATCGCAGCGCTCACCGCGACAGTGCGGGTCGGCCGCAACCGGCTGTCGCGCTCATTCACGTGGGCATCGGGAGACACCTTTCCTCGACTTGGAGCGGATGCCAGAGACCGGCGCAGGAGCTCAGGCGAATTTGTGGACAGGCAGCTGAGCTGGGGATTCATTCCCCTGATCCGACCCGCGATCGATAGAATCCGTACATGCGTTCGAGCTACGGGTCGGGAGTGGACGAGGCCGCGCTGCCCGACGGTGAGCTGCTGACCGAGGTCGCCGCCGCGGTCGCCGCGCACAACCGGGCAGCCGCCCGGCTGGCCGCGGTGGTGCGGGTCGCCGACGCCCGGACCGCCTGCGAGCACGACGGGCTGAAGACGATGCAGGCCTGGCTGCGCACCCACGCCGGGCTCAAGGGCTCGACCGCCGCCGGGCTGGTGCACCGCGGGCGGGCGCTGGCCCTGCTACCGGCCACCGCCGCGGCGTTCGCCGCCGGCGCGATCGGCGTCGAGCACGTCACCGAGATCAGCAAGATCGCCGCGCCCCGGCAGGTGGCGATGGCCGCCGCGCAGGACGTCGACCTGGGCCAGGTGGAGGCGGCGCTGGCCACGATCGCCGCGTCCCACACCTTCCAGAAGCTGACCGAGGCCGTGGCCGGCTACCTGGCCCGGCTCGACCCTGACGGGCCCGAACCCGAACCCGAGCAGCAGCGCTCCCTGCAGATCACCACCCACCCCGACCGCACCGTCACCCTCCGCGTCGAGCTGGACCCGGTGGGCGGGGAGAAGGTCAAGGCGGTGCTCGAGCCGATGGCCGCCGCCTCCCGCACCGCCGGGGACACCCGCAGCCCGTCCCAGGTTCGCGCCGACGCGTTGGTGCAGTGGGCCGACACCACCCTCGCCGCCGGTCAGGTGCCGGTCCAGCGCGCCCGCCGACCCGGCATCGCCGCCGTGCTCCCCCTGGCCGACCTGACCGACCCCGCCACCGGCAAGACCGCCGCGCGCACGGGATACGGCGCCACCATCT
>NZ_JBJNRJ010000123.1:0-1344 GCF_046233715.1 Trujillonella humicola
GCGCCTGACAGTGAGGATGTAGGCGCGCCCCGCAGCGGTCGTTCCTGACCCAGCGCCTGACTGACTTCGAGTCTTCAACGGGATCTGTCGGTTCGGTCCGCTGCGGGGCTGCCTGCACTCACCAGACGTGGCGGTGTGACCTCATAGGAGCCTGTGCCAGCAGGCACCCATCACTGTCTTGTCCGTTCGCCCGGCGGTGCGTGCCGCCCTGTCGGTTGCGAACGAGGAGGACGGCGATGGCCACCATCGCACCAGAGAACGTCGCGGGCCAGGTCCAGGTGGCCGGTGGTGTGGACACCCACCTGGACAACCACACCGCGGCCGCCGTTGATGCCGCGGGACGGCTGCTGGGGCACCGGCAGTTCCCCGCGACAGCGGCCGGCTACCGGCAGCTGCTGGCCTGGCTCCGCGCGTTCGGCACGCTGCTGGTCGTCGGGATCGAGGGCACCGGGGTCTACGGCGCCGGCCTGGCCCGCCACCTGGCCGGCGAGGGTGTGGCGATGCTCGAGGTCGACCGCCCCGACCGCAAGATGCGCCGGTTCGCCGGCAAGTCCGACCCGCTGGATGCCGAGGCGGCCGCTCGTACCGCGCTGACCCGAACCCGCACCGGCACGCCGAAAGACCGCACCGGTCAGGTGGAAGCCCTGCGCAACCTGCGGGTGGCCCGCCACAGCGCAGTCGATCAGCGCGCGGACTGCCAGCGGCGGATCAAGGCGCTGATCGTCACCGCGCCCGAACCGCTGCGCGCCCAGCTGCGCGGCCTCACCGGGGTCAAGCTGATCAGCACATGCGCCGAGCTGCGCCCCGATCCGGCCCGGATCAGCGAACCCGAGCAGGCCGCCAAGACCGCCCTGCGCGCCCTGGCCCGCCGCCACCGAGCCCTGACCGAGGAGATCGACGACCTCGACGCGCTCATTGGCCCGCTCGTCGCCCAGATCAACCCCGACCTGCTCGCCTGCAACGGAGTCGGCATCGACGTCGCCGGCCAACTGCTGGTCACCGTCGGGCAAAACGCCGACCGGCTGCACTCCGAGCCGGCCTTCGCCATGCTCTGCGGCGTCGCCCCGATCCCGGCCTCCTCGGGCAAGACCCACCGGCACCGACTGAACCGCGGCGGCGACCGTCAAGCCAACGCCGCCCTCTACCGCGTCGTCCTCTGCCGCATGCGCTGGGACCCACGCACCCGCGCCTACGTCGAACGCCGCACCAAGGAAGGCCTGGCCAAGAAGGACATCATCCGCTGCCTCAAGCGCATGATCGCTCGCGAGCTCTACTACGTCCTACGACCGACAACACCCACCGAAAACCTCGCCTCGGCCGCTTGACGATCCATAGGAGCATCCC
>NZ_JBJNRJ010000124.1:0-1336 GCF_046233715.1 Trujillonella humicola
CCGCCGCCTGACAGTGAGGATGTGGAGGACGGAGTCACCCCGGCGGGTCTGACTCTCCGCCTGACCGACGCTTGGCTGTCTTTGGCTGGATTCGTCGATCTGCTCGGGGTGGCTCCGTCCTTGCACGTCACCGGGCTCGACGTCTGTGACCTCATAGGAGCCTGTGCAAGAGGCGCCCATCACTGTCTTGTCCGCCTCGTCCGGTCTCGGTGCGTGCCGTCTCATCGGTGCAAGCGACAAGGACGGCGATCTCCATCATGACGAGCACGGGGCTGGATGTCTTCGGCGGCGTGGACACCCACGGCCGCACCCATCACGCGGCGGCGGTCGACGGCGCCGGACGGCTGCTGGGGGACGCCGAGTTCGCCGCCACCGCGGCCGGCTATGCGGCGTTGCTGGGCTGGCTGGGCGGCTTCGGTCAGGTCGTGAAGGTGGGCGTGGAGGGCACCGGCACCTACGGCGCCGGTCTGGCCCGCCACCTGGCGGCCCAGGGGATGACGGTGGTCGAGGTCGATCGCCCCGACCGCAAGACCCGCCGCCGGCAGGGCAAGTCCGATCCGATCGACGCGATCGCGGCGGCCCGGGCGGTGCTGGCCGGCACCGCCACCGGCGCGCCGAAGACCCGCACCGGCCCGGTGGAGGCCATCCGCGCGCTGCGGGTGGCCCGCCGTGGCGCGGTCAAGGCCCGCACCGCCGCGCTCAACCAGATGCACGGCCTGGTGACCTCCGCCCCCGAGCAGTTGCGCGGCGAGCTGACCGGACTGCCCAGCACCCAGCTGGTGGGCCGCTGCGCCGGCTTTCGCATCGACCCCGCCCGCCTGCTCGAGCCGGTGATGGCCACGAAGGCCGCGCTGCGCGCGATCGCCCGCCGGATCCAGGCCCTGGAGGAGGAGATCGCCCTGGCCGACACCCGGCTGCGCCCGGCCACCGCCGCCATCGCCCCGCGGACCGCGGCGCTCTTCGGCGCAGGCCCCGACGTGGCCGGGCAGCTGCTGGTCACCGCCGGAGACAACCCCGACCGGCTGCGCAGCGAGGCGGCGCTGGCCCACCTGGCCGGGATCAGCCCGCTACCGGCCAGCTCCGGGCGCACCGACCGGCATCGACTCAACCGCGGCGGCGACCGGGCCGCCAACGCCGCGATCCACCGCATCGTGCTCTGCCGCCTGCGCTATCACGACCAGACCCGCGCCTACGTCGCCCGCCGCACCGCCCAAGGCTTGAGCAAGAAGGAGATCATGCGCTGCCTCAAGCGCTACGTCGTCCGAGAAGTCCACACCGCCCTGCTCGCCGACTTCGAACAACTCACCACAGCCGCTTGACGTCGATAGGAGCATCC
>NZ_JBJNRJ010000125.1:0-1330 GCF_046233715.1 Trujillonella humicola
CGCCTGACAGTGAGGATGTGGGCGAGCCCCGCAGCGGTCGTTCCTGACCCTTCGCCTGACTGACCTCGGGTCTTCAACGGGATCTGTCGGTTCGGTCCGCTGCGGGGCTCGCTGCACTCACCAGACGTGGCGGTGTGACCTCATAGGAGCCTGTGCCAGCAGGCACCCATCACTGTCTTGTCCGCTCGCCCGGCGGTGCGTGCCGCCCTGTCGGTTGCGAACGAGGAGGACGACGATGACCACCATCGCACCAGAGACGATCACGGGCCAGGACCAGGTGGCCGGCGGCGTGGACACCCACTCCGACACCCACACCGCCGCCGCGGTCGACACCGCCGGACGGATGCTCGGACACCGCCAGTTTCCGGCGACCGCGGCCGGCTACCGGCAGCTGCTGGCCTGGCTGCGCGGCTTCGGCACGCTGCTGGTCGTCGGGATCGAGGGGACCGGGGTCTACGGCGCCGGCCTGGCCCGCCACCTGGCCGCCGAGGGCGTACCGATGCTCGAGGTCGACCGGCCCGACCGCAAGACCCGCCGGTTCGCCGGCAAGTCCGACCCGCTGGATGCCGAGGACGCCGCCCGCACCGCGCTGGCCCGCCGGCGCACCGGTGTCCCCAAGCAGCGCGACGGCCGCGTAGAGGCGCGGGTGGCCCGCCGCAGCGCGATCGACCAGCGCGCGGACTGCCAGCGGCGGATCAAGGCGCTGATCATCACAGCCCCCGAGGCGCTACGCGCCCAGCTGCGCGGCCTCAAGGGCGTCACGCTGATCGGCACCTGCGCCGCCCTGCGCCCGGACCCGGCACGCATCGGCGAGCCCGAGCAGGCGGCCAAGACCGCGCTGCGCGCCCTGGCCCGCCGCCATCAGGCGCTCACCGAGGAGCTCGACGACCTCGACGCGCTCATCGGTCCACTGGTCACCGCGATCAACCCCGACCTCATGGCGCGCACCGGCGTCGGCGCCGACGTCGCCGGGCAGCTGCTGGTCACCGCCGGGGAGAACACCGACCGGCTGCACTCCGAACCGGCCTTCGCCATGCTCTGCGGCGCCGCCCCGATCCCGGCTTCCTCGGGCAAGACCCACCGCCACCGGCTCAACCGCGGCGGCGACCGGCAGGCCAACGCCGCCCTCTACCGCGTCGTGCTCTGCCGCATGCGCTGGGACCCGCGCACCCGCGCCTACGTCGACCGGCGCACCACCGAAGGCCTGTCCAAGAAGGACATCATCCGCTGCCTCAAGCGCATGATCGCCCGCGAGCTCTACTACGTCCTCCGCCCCGCCCAACCTGCCAAGAACCTCGCCCCGGCGGCTTGACGATCCATAGGAGCATCC
>NZ_JBJNRJ010000126.1:0-1320 GCF_046233715.1 Trujillonella humicola
TGAACCGTCCTGGATCTGGCAGAGGCTCTGATCTCGCAAGGAGACTGAGACCGTGCCAGCACCCCGCAAGTACGACGAGGAGACCCGCGCCCGCGCCGTGCGGATGTACACCGAGCGGATCCGTGATCTCGGTGAGTCGAAGCTGACCGCCCGCCGCGCCGTGGGCGCGCTTCTTGACATCAACCCGGCCACGTTGCGGAACTGGGTGGAGCGCGAGGAGATCGACACCGGCGCCCGGCCCGGGGTGACCACCGAGGCCTCTGAGGAGCTCAAGGCGCTGCGCCGGGAGGTCGCCGAGCTGCGCCGGGCCAACGACATCCTCAAGACCGCCTCAGCGTTTTTCGCCTCGGCGGAGCTCGACCGCCGACTCAGGTAGTCATCGACTACATCGACGCGCACAAGGAGCGCTTCGGGGTCGAGCCGATCTGTCGCGTGCTCACCGAGCACGGCCTCACGATCGCCCCGAGCACCTACTACGCGCGCGTCGCCTGCCCGGTCTCGGCCGCGGAGCTGGCCGACGCCTACGCCGCGAACACGCTGGTCAACCTGCACCGCAGGAACCGTCGGGTCTACGGCGTGCGCAAGTTGTGGCACACCGCCCGCCGCGCCGGGCATCCGTGGGGCCGCGACCAGATCGGCCGGCTGATGGCGATCGCCGGCATCGACGGCGTCCGCCGCGGCCGCCGGTCGACGGTGACCACCCGGCGGGACGCCACCGCGCCGCGGCATCCAGATCTCTGCGATCGTGCGTGGGCCTCGCCGACCCGGCCGGACCAGTGGTGGGTCGCGGACTTCACCTACGTGTGGACGCTGGCCGGGTTCGTCTACGTCTCCTTCGTCACCGACGTCTACTCCCGCCGGATCCTGGGCTGGCGGGTGTCGACGTCGAAGACGACACCACTGGTCACCTCCGCGTTGGAGCAGGCGTTGTTCACCCGTCGCCGGGGCAACGCCGCCTTCACCGCCACCGGGCTGCTGCACCACTCGGATGCCGGGTCCCAATACACGTCGCTGGCGTTCACCGAGGCGCTGCTCGAGGCCGGCATCGCCGGCTCGATCGGCTCGGTCGGCGACGCCCTGGACAACGCGCTGATGGAGTCCACCATCGGCCTCTACAAGACCGAACTCATCGACCGGCAGCGGTCCTGGACCGGGCGCAACGAAGTCGAGCGGGAGACCGCCGCCTGGGTCCACTGGTTCAACACCGAACGCCTGCACTCGGCGATCGACTACCGCCCACCGGTCGAGTTCGAAGATCACCACTACCGTGACACCACGACCCCCGCGGACCTCGCGGTGGCCTGAACACAGCGTCCGTCA
>NZ_JBJNRJ010000127.1:0-1319 GCF_046233715.1 Trujillonella humicola
TCTGATGACCGTGACCGATGAGCAGGCCGGCGACCCGGGTGGCCCGGGCCGGGTGAGCGGGCAGCAACTGCGCAAGCTGCTGGCGGATGACACGTGGCTGGATGAGCTGATCGACCGGGCCGAGACCGGCGGGGTCGCACTCACCGGGGAGGGCGGGTTCCTTCCGGAGCTGGTCAAGGCCGTTCTCGAGCGGGGACTGGCCGCCGAGCTGACCGACCACGTCGGCTATGAACGCGGTGATCCGGCCGGCCGGGGGTCGCCGAACAGCCGCAACGGCAGCACGCCCAAGACGGTGCAGTCCGAGGTCGGGCCGCTGTCGCTGGCCGTGCCTCGAGACCGGGCGGGCAGCTTCACCCCGCAGCTGGTGCCCAAGGGTGAACGCCGTCTCGGCGGCCTGGACGACATGATCATCTCGCTCTACGCCGGCGGGATGACCGTGCGCGACATCCAGCACCACCTGGCCCGCACGATCGGCACCGAGCTCTCCCACGACACGATCAGCAAGATCACCGACGCGGTGCTCGACGAGGTCGGCGCGTGGCAGGCCCGGCCGCTGGAGCCGATCTACCCGATCGTCTACGTCGACGCGCTGGTGGTGAAGGTCCGCGACGGCCACCAGGTGCGCAACCGGTCGGCGCACATCGTGGTCGGGGTTGACCTGGACGGCATCAAGCACGTGCTGGGGATCTGGGTGCAGGCCACCGAGGGCGCGAAGTTCTGGGCCGGGGTGGTGGCCGAACTGGCCAACCGCGGAGTGCGCGACATCCTCATCGCCTGCTGTGACGGGCTGACCGGCCTGCCCGAGGCGATCGAGGCCACCTTTCCGCACACGACCGTGCAGACCTGCGTGGTGCACCTGATCCGCGCCTCGATGCGGTTCGTGTCCTACGGCGACCGCAAGAAGGTGGCCGCCGCGCTCAAGGGCGTCTACACCGCCCCCACCGCCGATGCCGCCGAGACCGCGCTGCTGGAGTTCACCGACTCCGATCTGGGCCGCAAGTACCCGGCGACGGTGGCGACCTGGCAGAACGCCTGGGAGCGGTTCATCCCGTTCCTGGCCTTCGGCCCCGCCCTGCGAAAGATCATCTACACGACGAACACGATCGAGTCGCTGAACTACCAGCTCCGGAAGATCATCAAGAACCGGGGGCACTTCCCCAACGACGCCGCGGTGATCAAGCTGCTCTGGCTGGCGATCCGCGACATCGAGGACAAGCGAGCCCGGGAACGGATGAAGGACCGCGGCAAGCCGGCCAACCAGCGCACCGCACCCGGCAAGCTCGTCGAGGGCGCCGTCACCCAGGGCTGGAAGCCCGCCA
>NZ_JBJNRJ010000128.1:0-1207 GCF_046233715.1 Trujillonella humicola
CTACAGCCGCACTTCGTCGGCTGCACCCCTTCGAACGTAGTGACAGCGGCGGGCCCGGGCCTGGTGTCTGCGGCGCCAGAAGGACCAGCTCAGGACATGCTCGGGGTCGTGGACGGAGCGCCAGGCCAGGCAGGCCACCAGGTGGCGAATCTCGGGGACGGATAGTTCGGTCAGCTCGCCGCGTAGGTCGGGGACCCCCCTTTTTCGCCGTTGGTGGCGGCGCGGGTGACGGTCAGGAAGGCGTGGGCCCAGCAGGCGAGGGTGATGTGCCGGTACCAGGCGTCGTAGCGGCGGACCTGGTACTGGTCCAGCCCGACTTCGCCCTTGGCGGTCTCGAAGGACTCCTCGATCGCCCAGCGGCGCCCGGCGACGCCGACCAGGTCGGCCAGCGAGGCTTCCGGCGGGCAGAAGCACAGGTAGTGGGCCAGTTCGCCGTCGGACAGGCGGCGGCGCACCAGCAGCCAGTACCGGCCCGGCTCGGACAGTGGCCGGATCGGGACCCGCACCCAGTCATAGTTGCGGGGGCCCTTGGCGCCCACTCCGGCCGACAACCGCCGCCACTGCGCCTCGCCGGCGGCGGCCGACAGCGCGTCGACCCGGGCGTCGGCCGGTCGACCGTCGATGGTGGCGATGACGTGCTGGTTGACCGGCACGGCGAGCACGTAGGCCATGCCGCGTTCCTCCAGCGCCAGGCGCAGGCCGGAGTGCTGGCCGTAGACCTCGTCGCCGGCGACCCAGCCGGCCGGCACACCGGCGTCCACGGCGCGGGTCAGCATCAGCAGGGCCAGTTCCGGCTTGGTCGCAAACTCGACGTCGGCACCGATGCCTGCTTCCGCGCAGCGGTGCCGGTCTTCGGTCCACGCCTTGGGCAGGTACAGCTCCCGGTCGATGAACGTCCGCCCGCTCGCGGCGGCGTAGGCCAGGAACACCCCGATCTGGCAGTTCTCGATCCGTCCGGCGGTGCCGGAGTACTGCCGGCCCACCCCGGCGGACTTGGTGCCCTTCTTCAGGAACCCGGTCTCGTCGATCACCAGCACCGCAGACTCGTCCGCGAGGTACTCCACGACGTAATCGCGCAGGTCATCGCGGACTGCGTCGGCGTCCCAGTCGGCGTGGTTGAGCAGCCGCTGCGTCGCATCCGGCGTCCGGTCACCGGCCTGCTCGGCCAGCGTCCACCCATTCTTGCGCTCCAAGCCCGACAGCAGCC